>JBFJWU010000050.1:0-13801 GCA_041623475.1 bacterium
GCCAGCAGCGCCGAGTGGTATCCGCCCCAGCTGTAACCGGTGACCCCGACCGACGGTGCGCCCCGGTCGCGCAGGTGGCGGACCAGGATCCGCAGGTCCATGACCGCCTGGGCGGCGCATTCGTTCAGGCGCCAGAACGACGGGACAATCAGTGCGGTGCCGTGATAGCGGCTGAAGCTGGGACGCCGCGAACCGTGCAGCGGCAGGTTAAACAGGACAACGTCCAGTCCGGCATCAAACATCTTGCGGGCGGAAAACCAGAACGTGTTGGCGTTGTAACCGGGCATGGAAAACCCGTGCAGGCAGATGATGACCGGTCGGGGACCGTCCTTGTGGAACCAGCCGCGGGCCTCGACCCTTTCGTTGGGGTAAAAGGTCGCAAACTGGTCGCGCCGGTCCGGGTCAGATGTTTCAAACGGGCTGTAAAACTCCAGCATGACCCGGTCGGCCGAATCCGGGTCCGAGCGCCGGGGAAGTGGCCGGCCTTCATGGACATTGACGTCGCCCGGGGGCAGCTCAAAAAAGGACGACGGATTGTCCAGGAAATGGGGCTGCATGTACCAGGCGTGGTCATCGAAATAGGCCTGGATCGTTGCCGGATCCAGATGGTTCCACGCGCGCAACTTGATGCCCGCCGATGCGGCGTTGGTCAGGGCCTGGTCAAAGCGCGACGCGGCATGGGACAACGGTGTCCGCCAGCGGTTGTCCGTGACCTGGCAGTCGCGCAGCGCAAAATCCGAACCCAGGTCATCGACCCAGCCAGTGGGCGACGGTAGCAGGCCCAGTGTCGTCTGGGCGGTCGGGTGAACAACGGCAGGCATACTCAAATTTTACCAGATGGTAAAATTTCTCCCCGCCCCTTGGTTTTGCCGGGCGGCGTTGCTATCATGACCCCGGTTTTGTAACCGTTCCCAACGACAGGACAGGCTGCCGCGTGAGCGACGACGACTTTCTGGAACAACTGCGCCAGCAGGAGCTGTCGAACCAGGCCAAATCCGAGCCCGCGAAACCCGCGGCCCCGGCCCGGTCGGCCGAGCCGACTGGTCCGCAGGATGTCGTGGCGCAGGTAGACCGGGCTGACGACAGCGATGAATCGTCGGATACGCTGCAGGGGTTCCTGGACCAGACCGACACCAGCGTTACCGAAACCGATGCCCAGTACACATCAGGTCGACCGTGGCTGGACAAGCTGCTGCGCCGGCACGCGCCCCGGGGCTGGCACCGCCATGTCTCGCCCGATCTGGTGGCCGGGTTGATTGATTCGGACGAGACCGCGCAGATGATCATCATGTCGGCAGACATTCGCAAGTCAACCCTGCTGATGCGCGAGACAGTCAGTTTTCCCGAGTTTGCGTCGATCATTTCCGGTTTCGTGACCTCGGCCGCGCGGTTTATCCGCTGGGGGCAGGGTTGGTTCGACAAGTTCACCGGGGACGGATTCCTGGCGTACTGGATCGTGCCCAGTGACGACAAGTTCAAGGAAACGCTGGAAAGCGCCCTGCAGGCGTCGTATCACATCCTGGCGACGTTCCAGTCGGACGTGCTGCGGGATCTGAAGAAAAATTCCCGCAATTTCCCGGCTGGAGTCGGTCTGTCAATCGGCCTGGACACGGGCCCGACGCACCTGGTCAAGGTCGCCGGCGAACTGACGGTCGTCGGCCACCCGGTTGTCGGTGCCGTCCGCATGTGCGGCGCCGCCAAGCTGCCGGGCCAGTTGATGTGCAACCTGCGCGTTGGCGAATACGTCCAGGAACACCAGGACAGCCTGCTGCCGGACAAGAAGTTTGACACGTACCGGTTGATGGGTGCGACCAAGGAGTATGATGCGCAGGAGACGTTTCTCGTCGAGTTCCACGACGTCGAAACCTAAGTCGGGGGATTTTACTGCATCTGCGGCGCTGTCCTCGCTCGGCCATCCTCGACGTAGCGCTGCTACGCCTGCGGTGTCTTCGCTACGGGCATCGCCACATCTACAGCAAACTTCCCCGCCTTGGCGGCGCACAGCTTCGCGTAATCCGCGGCGCTGTCCCGTCAGGCGGGATTAGATCCTCGCTCAGCCATCCTCGACGTAGCGCTGCTACGCCTGCGGTGTCTTTGCTGCGGGCATCGCCACATCTCACGCAAATCTGTGCGCCTCGCTGGGGCGGTACGGGAAATACCCCGAGGGCACCTGGAACTCGCTACCGTTGCTGGCCCGGCTCCCGCCGGTCCAGCCCTTCGGGCTGCGCCTGTCGGCTTGCTGCAGAATGCCACGCTCAGGCACTCGGCCCAAACAGCATTTCCTAGCTCAAGGGGCAGGTGCGGGGTCGGGTTGTTTGCCTGGGCGTGCGCGGGCGTGGGGTATTTCTGGAGTTTGTTGTGGGTGGGTTGGATTTGGTCTGACTTGTATTCTTATCCCTTTCTTTGCCTTTCCTCTCCGTGATCTCTGTGTCCTCTGTGGTGTGAAATTCTGTTCTTGTTCTTTCTCTCCCCTGCCTTTCCTCTGTGGCTCTGTGGCTAAAAACGTTTTTTACCATCTGGTAAAATCTTAAATCTGCTTTACTGATTTCCGTACAACATTTGATTCAGGAGCTTGTTTTGGGGCAAAAGACACCGGTTGCTGCCAAGGAAGGTTGGTTTACGCTGGACGTGGACAATCCCAGGTTGCTGGGTAGTCGCTGTACGGCGTGTGGTTCGATTTTTTTTCCGGCCGAGGCAACGTACTGCCGCAACCCGGCGTGTGACAGCGAGTCGTTCGAGGAACGGCCACTGAGCAACCGGGGGCGGGTCTGGTCGTATACGAATGCCTGTTATACGCCGCCAGCACCGTTTGTTCCCAAAACCGATCCGTTTGAACCGTTTGCGCTGGCGGCTGTTGAGCTGCCGGACGAAAAACTGATTGTCCTGGGGCAGGTGACCGATGGCGTGACCGTCGACCAGTTGTCCATCGGCCAGGACATTGAACTGGCGCTGGATGTGTTGTACTCCGACGACGAACACGACTACATGACGTGGTGCTGGAAACCGGTCGACGGGGGTGCCGAATGAGCAACGAGATCGCGATCCTTGGCGTTGGCATGCACCCATGGGGCAAGTGGGGCCGTAATTTTGTTGAGTACGGTGTCCACGCGGCCCGGGCGGCGCTCAATGATGCCGGGGTGGCCTGGACCGATGTCCAGTTTGTGTCCGGTGCCAACACAATCCGTAACGGTTATCCCGGCCACGTGTCGGGTTCGACGTTTGCCCAGGCGCTGGGCTGGAACGGGGCGCGAATTTCCAGCAGTTATGCCGCGTGCGCGTCCGGATCCATGGCGCTCAATAACGCCCGAGCCCAGATCCTGGCCGGCCTGTGTGATGTGGCCCTGGTCGTTGGCGCCGATACGACCCCAAAGGGATTCCTGGCACCGACCGGCGGTGACCGGCCGGATGATCCGGACTGGTTGCGATTCCGCCTGCAGGGTGCGACCAACCCGGCGTATTTTGCCTTTGGCGCGCGGCGGCGGATGGATTTGTACGGCATGACCGAACACGACCTGGCCCTGGTCAAGGTCAAGAACGCCAGGCACGGTATCAATAATCCCAACGCCCGTTACAAAAAAGCGTTTTCGGTTGAGGACGTACTGGCGTCGCCGATGGTGGCGGATCCGCTGCGGCTGTTGCATATCTGTGCCACCAGCGATGGCGGTGCCGCAATCGTCGTGTCCAGTATGGAGTACGCAAAATCCAAAGGAATCAATGACCCGGTGCGGGTCGCGGCGGTCTCGACCGTAACACCGACATACCCCAGCACCCACGTGGAAATGCCGGACCTGGCCACCGACAGCGGTGCCGCCGTGCCGGCCCCGGACATGTATTTCAAGAAGGCGGTCGTCAACGCCGCCTACGAAGAGGCCGGGATCGGACCGGAAGACGTGGACGTGGCTGAGGTGTATGACCTGAGCTCGGCGATGGAACTGGACTGGATCGAGGATGCCGGGCTGGCACCCGAGGGCCAGGCCGAACGCCTGCTGCGCGACGGCGAGACCAGCGTCGGCGGCAAGATGCCGGTCAATCCCAGCGGTGGCCTGGGCTGTTTTGGCGAAGCCGTACCCGCCCAGGCGCTGGCCCAGGTGTGCGAGCTGACCTGGCAACTGCGCGGCCAGGCCGAGGGCCGCCAAGTGGCACGGGCCAAGGTGGGGGTGACGGCGAATCAGGGGTTGTTTGGACATGGGTCATCCGTCATCGTCCGCCGCTGACGGCACGGAGCTTTACGCAATCTGGCACGTCATCCTCGGCGCGCCGTCCTCGAAATAGCGCTGCTATTCCTGCGGCGTCTCGCCTTGCGGGTGCCATACCATCTCACGCAAATCCCGTCAAGCGGGACAATGTCTCCGCGCCTTCCGGCGCTTGAGTTTACGAAATTTGGCGGCGCCGTCCCGTCAGGCGGGATAATATCCTCGCGCTGCAATCCTCGAAATAGCGCTGCTATTCCTGCGGCGTTCCGCCTTGCGGATGCGGCGCGGATTGTTTGCTACGGCGTGCGCAATCGTGGGGTATTTCCGGACCTTGCTGTGCCTGGTCTGGTCTCGTTAGGGTTTGTCTTTCTTTCTAACCTGTTATTGCTGACTTTTTCTTACTCCGAGCTCTCTGTGTTCTCCGTGGTGGAAATTCCGTTCTTCCCCCGCCTTCCCCGTCATGAATTGCCTCACTTCTTCCTCTGTGCCTCTGTGGCGACTATCCGATCTTCTTCTTGTCGCCTCAATTTCCACCCGTCTACGGCAATCTCGCACCCGTTGCCGGGCGGGGTGGGCCCAGTCGGCCGTTTTCGGCGATCACATAGGAATAACAGGGTTGACCCTGCAGGATGATCGAGCCGGCGACGTGTTTGTAGTTGGCCCGGGACGCAATATGGCCATAGAACATGCACATCTCGTTACGGCCGATGCCCCAGACCAGGGTTTCGTCCCAGGGGTTGTCAAAGGCGCAGTTGAACCGCAGGCCTGTCCAGGGTGACAGGTCGATTGGCTCGGGGAAGACCTCCAGGACGCCTTCGCTGTATTCACCCTGGTTTTGGTAGATGCGCTGGCTGTTGCCGTCGTCGTCAAAGACCTCCAGCCAGAAACCGGCGGCCGTGGCGTGCTGGTGGGACAGCAGGTCGTACAGTTCCAGGTCCGGCGGAATCGGACACTCGCCGGTGACCTCGGTCCGGGCATTGGGCGGAATTGACAGGTCCAGGTACGCAAAGGTCATTGTTCGCAGTTCTGTCGTTACCCGCGACGGGTCGATCGTTTCCAACTGGAATTCGGACCGGATCGTGGCGGGTTCGCCGGAGGTGTTCAGGTAGTGGGTGTTGACCAGGATGTCGTAGCCCGGCGGGATGGCAACAGCGGCACCGTCGGGAAATTTCAGACGCTCGCTGTCGATCTGGGTCGAGGACGCAAAGATCGGCAGCAGCGGGTCCTCGACACCAAAGTCCAGGACGATGTCGGTTTGTTTGCAAACGAACCGTTCGTCGGTTGGTGTTCCCGGGTTATCGGGGTTGACGGCAAAGACAATGCTGTGGTGGACACCGATGTCGGCGGTGATGCTGGCGGCGGCGACATAGGTGGTGGTCGGATTGGACCAGGTGAATCGCTGGCACCATTCGCTTTCGCCGGCGATGTCGAGTTGCTCGGGTTGCGGTTTCAGGGAATGGACCGTCGAGCCCTGGACCAGTTGCTCGGGCTGTGCCGGGGCCGGTGTGGTTGTCACGTTTTCGGCCAGGCAGGCGGTCAGGGCCAGCAGGGTTGCGGCGATGGTCGCGATTTTGGTCACAGTATTCATGTTAGTGGAGTCAGGCCGAAATGTGAACTGTTTAATGGCGGTGGCTTGGGGGATGGGTGGCGTTTGGAGTTTCCGGATGCCTCCTGCGGATAGCGGGATGCCCTGCCTGCGCGCCTTCAAACAGGCGCGAATCCCTTCATCCGTTTTTCGACGCCCTGCTCGGCACTAGATCCAATTGGGAATTTTTCTTCGTTCCTCTCTTCTGTCTCTCCGTGCACTCTGTGTTCTCTGTGGTGTGAAAACGGTTTCTTCCCCCTGCCTGTCATAAGTATCTTCTCTTCCTCTGTGCCTCTGTGGCCAAATTTCCGGTTTCTCCCTCCTAGTAGACTGACCTCAGGCCAGACAGGAGTATTGGAATGTCAGAACCAAGACTGAATTTTTCTGTGGACGGGATGGTGGCGCGGGTTGTGTTTGAGCATCCGCCGCAGAACCCGCTGGGGATGGTGATTGTCGACCAGTTGCGGGAGGCGCTGGCCGAGGTTCGTGCCAATCCTGATGTCCGGGTGCTGATTATGACCGGGGCCGGGGATGTGTTCAGTGCCGGGGCCAATATCAAGGAGTTCGCGCAGGCGATTAATCGCTACACGCTGGACGGGTTCCTGCTGGACCGGCAGGGGCTGGCCGATGAGATCGCGGACCTGGGCAAGCCTGTTGTGGCCGTCATTAACGGCAACTGTTTTGGCGGCGGGATGGAGCTGGCGCTGGCGTGCCACATCCGCATCGCCGGCCACTCGGCGCGGCTGGGCCTGCCCGAGGTGGACATCGGTGCGATCCCGGCGTGGGGTGGCACGCAACGGCTGGCGCGGGTGATCGGGCCAGCGAGGGCGCTGGATGTGATGCTGCTGGCCCGGCACCTGACTGCGGCCGAGGCGCTGGAGTGGGGGCTGGTGACCGAGGTTGTCCCGGACGATCAGCTCCAGGACCGCGGGCGCGAGATCGCCAGTCGGTTGTGCGAAAAACCACCGATGGCGCTGGCGGCAATTATCGCGGCCGTTAACAGGGGAATCGAAACGGACCTGGCCGCCGGCCTGGCCATTGAACGCCAGCAGGCGATGCAGGTCGTCAGCAGCGAGGACTCGATCGAGGGTTACACGGCGTTTATCGAAAAACGAAAACCGGTTTTCAAGGGTCGTTAGTTGCGGTCGGGTGGCGAATTCCGGGCTGGACTGTTTGTTGTGGGGCGGGGTAGTGTGTTCGGTATGAGAATCAAATTATCGGTCTTTGGGATGATCCTGCTTGCTGGCGTTGTCGGCGGCTGCGCAGACAGCAACCCGCCCGTTCCGGCGGCGGCCTGTCAGTCCGAGGATTGCCGGTTCACAGATCCCTGGCAGGACGGACCCTATCCCGTTGGGGTCCGCAACAGCCTGGTGTTTGATACAACGCGCCAGGCGCTGGCGTGGGACGGCTGCGACAGGGGTTTTGACTGCCCGCGGCCGATCCCGATCTCGATCTGGTATCCCGCTGTGGACGCGGCGGTCAGCAAACCGCAGATCAACTTTAATTCGTTTTTTTCGGTGACCGAGGCCGAGGTGCAGGAAATCATTACGGACCTGGTCGAGGACCTGGGCGGTGGCGATGTGCCGGATATCTCGATCCCGGACAAGGTCGTCGAATCGCGGTTGAATGTCGAGTTGCGGCCGGGGCGCTGGCCGCTGGTTGTGTTCAGCCACGGGGCCGGGGGCGTGCGGTTCCAGAGCCTGTTTTTGACCGAGTTCCTGGCCAGCCACGGATTTATCGTGATATCCCCGGACCACGAAGGCGACGCGACGATCAGCGAAATCGAGGGCCAGATCGTCACCGCGGCGCGGGAGCATTTTGAAGGTTCGGCGCTGATGCGGCCCCAGGACGTAATGTTCCTGATTGACCAGATGACGGCCTGGGATGTCGATCCTGATCACTGGCTGAACGGTGCCGTGGCGATCGAGCTGGGCGTCGGCCTGACCGGCCACAGTTTTGGCGCCTACACCAGCATCACGGTCTCCGAGATTGACGACCGGATCGCGGCCACCGTGCCCCAGGCGGCACCGGGGCTGTCGATGTTCAATGACCAGGTACCGACCATGTTCATGATCGCCACCGAAGACGACACAATCGACGAGATCGGCAACGACGTGATGCGGGCGCAGTATGACCTGGCCCCGGTGCCCAAGGCCAAATTTGAACTGCTGGATGCCGGGCATTTTACGTACTCCAATATGTGCGACCTGTTTTCGGATTTCGGCGATGGCTGCGGCACCGGCGAGCGAATCACCAATGGCGAACCGCTGACCTACGTCGATTCCGAGGCCGCTTTTGACGTGATCAACGGCTACACCACCGCCTGGTTTGGTGCCTGGATCAAGGGCAACCCCCAGTACTTTGAGGCGCTGGAGTTCCGTCCCGATGACAGCACCGTCCGGTACACGATCGAGCTGTACCGTTGACGACCCTGGTGACCGGTGGTGCCGGGTTCATCGGCAGCCACGTGGTGCGCCAGCTGCTGGACCGCGGGGATACGGTCCGCGTCTTTCATTTACCCAATGAGCCGCTGGACAACCTGGACGGGTTGGCGGTCGAACGTTTCCCCGGTGACATCCGCGATGCCGATGCGGTTCGCCAGGCCATGGACGGATGTGACCGGGTCTTTCACCTGGCGGCGGTGTATGCGCTGTGGCTGCCGGACCCCAATGTCATGTTCCAGGTCAATATCGGTGGCACCCGCAACATCATGGAGGCCGCGGCGGACCAGGGGGTCCAGCGAGTTGTCTACACCAGTTCCATTGCCCGCTTTGGCGGCCACGGGGCCGGCACCGACGCGACCGAGGACTCGCCGTTTGCCCTGGGGCCGACTGGCGAGGACTATGCCCGCAGCAAAGCGGAATCCCACGAACTGGTTATGGATTATGTGCGCGGCGGCCTGGACGTGGTGACTGTTGCGCCATGCGGCCCGGTGGGGCCGGGGGATATTGGACCGACGCCAACGGGAAAACTGCTGCTGATGGCTGCCAACTGGCCGGTAGTGGTGTCGGCAGATACCTGGGCCAACATGATCGATGTCCGCGACGTGGCAGCGGGCCATCTGTTGGCGGACGAGAAGGGCCAAACCGGAGAGTCGTACTTGCTGGGTAACGAGAATGTCTCGATGATCCAGCTGGTGCGGCGGACGTTGAAGATGCTGGAGATCAACAAACCGGTTATCCAGATGCCCATGGACGCGCTGGAAGTCGCCGCCCACGGACTGTTGTGGCTGACCGAGCACGTCACTCGCAAGCCACCACTGGTCACACCTGCTGGCGTCCGGATCAGTCGCCTGGGCCTGCGTGCCGACTGCCGAAAATCCCGTGAACAGCTGGGACTGCCCCAGCATTCGGTTGATGATGCGATTCGCGATGCCATGATCTGGTGGGCGGCCCGTGGTTACGTTACGGATCGCAAGGCGCGACGGCGGATCCGGGCGTTGCGGGCGTCGGCGCACCCGTTATCATAATGGCCGTACAAATGAACCACGCGAACCCAACAGGGAGACACCGCATGCTGGCGTTTTTGACTCGACCTTGTTTGATGGCCGTTGCCGCAGTCCTGGCCCTGACCGGCACCGCTGATGCCGCCGAGTACGCCATCGCCGACGGTTCCAGCCTGTCGTACACGGTGAACCATCCGATGCACGAGGTGGTCGGGACCAGCACTGACCTGCGCCTGTTGAAACCGATTGTCTATGATCCAGCGGCGCCAACAGATTTTGCGGGCCTGGCCGGTATACCCATGCAGGCCGACTGGAAAAGCTTTGATTCCGGTAACGGTAACCGCGATGCGAATACGCGACTGGTGGTCAAGGCCAGCCAGTTTCCGCAGCTGACCTTTGTCTTTGAGTCGGTCCAGGTCAAGGCCGAGACCGAGACGGTCTATACCGGGACTGCGACCGGGCGGATGTATGTGGCTGGTGTCAAACAGCCATTAACCGCCGATGTCACGATCGACACCAGTGACCCGCAGCGGATTGTCGTGACCAGTACGGCACAACTGAACATGACCGATTTCGGCATCGAGCCACCCAGCCTGTTGCTGATCAAGGCTGACGAAATCGTCACCCTGCAGGCGCAGCTGTTTTTCGCTCCAGCTCAATAAAATTACAGGCCGCGGCTGCGGTGATGGCGCTGGTCGCCATTGCCGGCTGCGGCGCATCCCACTCGCCGGATGACATTTCCGGCCGTTGGCAGGCAACGTTTGCCGCCGGGCCTGCCAGCCTGAATCTGTCCCAGCAACCCGACCGGTCCGTGGCCGGATCGATCACGGTCGATGACATCGTCTGGTCGGTGACCGGTCCGGTTCGTGACGGGGCCAATGTCCAGCTTGTGATCTTGCCCAGCCACGACGAGGAAGTCCTGTTTCGCGTGATCGACCTGCAGCCGGGCGCTGGCAAATCGGGACTGGTGCCGGCTCACGCGGCAGACCGGATTACGCTGACCGGACAGGTGTCATCCAGCGGTTCACGGATCGACGGGACGGTCAGCAGTGCATTGATCGCGGGCACGACACCGTTCGTCCTCAAACGATAATTTGCGTCCAGCGTTCATCGGCCCGACAGTCGGCGGGCTAGTTTGCCTGGCGGTCTGTGACCACGCGCGCTGTGGTGCCCTGGGCCCGCGGGTCAGCGGCGGCGCTGATCCGCCCGCGCTGCCAGTCGACGGCGTTGACCTCGCCCAGGTAACGGCGCGGTGGAACCGGGTCGTGGCCAAACGCACGGAACCGGTCCAGCCAGTCGGCTGCGGCCAGGCCGTCCTCGAACCAGATCTCGTCGGGCAGCCATTGATGGTGCAGGCGCGGACGATCGACCGCCTGTCGCAACGCGAGGTCATCGACAACCACGCCCAGCAGCACCTGCAGGACGGCCACTGGGATCCGCGAACCTCCGGGTGATCCCAGCGCCAGAGCATGGGAATCGCGCCACGCCACCGTTGGCGACATCGAGCTGAGCATTCGTTTGCCCGGGCCAACGGCGTTGGCCTGTCCCTGGACCAGGCCGTACATGTTCGGTTTGCCGGGCACCGTCGCAAAATCATCCATCTCGTTGTTCAGGAAAAACCCGGCCTCGGGCACGTACAGGGCGCTGCCAAACGGGCCGTTCAGGGTGACCGTGATCGATGCCAGGTTACCGTCGCCGTCGACCACCGACAGGTGGGTGGTCTGGTCGGACTCGACCGGAAACGCGTCGCGAATGTTGCCGATGTCGCCCGAGTCGCTGGCCCGCGTCCGGTCAATCGACTCCGCCCGCTGGCGGACCCACGTCGGATCCATCAGCTCGGCAATGGATGCGCGGGTAGTGCGCGGATCGCCCAGCAGGAAACGATCAGCATACGCCCGGCGCAGCGCCTCGACCAGGATATGGTGCCGCAGCGCCGGATCGATGATCGCCGACCAACCAAGGTGCTCCAGCATCTCGATGACCTGGCCAACGATAATTCCGCCCGACGAGGGCAGGGACATTGACGCAAACTGCCAGCCCCAGGCCGTAAATCGGACCGGTTCGCGCCAGGCTGGACGATACGCCGCCAAGTCTGCTGTTGTCAGGATGCCGCCGTGCCGGTCCGACGCCGCCGCAATGGCTGCGGCGATGGTGCCGGTCGTGACCGCTGCCGGTCCCTGGTCCCGGTACGCAATCAGTGTCCTGGCCAACGCATCCATCGTCAGGGTGGTGCCGGTGACCGGGACCTGTCCGCCGGGCAACCAGTGGCTGGCGGTTTCGGGGAACGACCGAAAATCCCGGGCCCGGTAGCCGATCATCCGGTGCATCCGCGGCGAAATGGTCAAGCCGGCCTGGGCCAGGCGAATGGCGGGTTCGACCACCTGCTGCCACGGCAGTCGTCCAAACCGGCTGTGCAGTTCAAAATATCCGGCCGGGGATCCGGGCACGCCGGCAGACAAAGGGCCCAGCGTACTGGCTCGCGGAATCGGGTTGCCGTCGGCATCCAGGTACATGTCGGCCGTTGCGGCGGCCGGCGCGACTTCGCGAAAATCCAGCGACGTCACCTGTTCGCCCAGACGGACAACCGCAAAACCGCCGCCACCCAGGTTGCCGGCCTGGGGGTTGACGACCACCAGCGCCAGCGCCGTGGCCACGGCGGCATCGACGGCGTTACCGCCCATCTCCAGGATCGTGGCACCGGCGTCGACAGCGGCGGGATCGGTGGCCGCGACACCGCCCAGATGGCGCGGGGCGTTCGCCGGTGTCGATGAACATCCTGCCAGGACCAGTAGCAGGCCGAGTTTCAGCACGCTGCGATTCACGATGTGACCCGCCACGGCATCAGGTACAGCGACTGGCCTGAGGTCGCGATTGACGTCAGGCCGGCAAACGCGTCGGCGGTGTCGCTGGCCAGCTGGGGAAACCCGACCTGGCCACGGGGCAGGACCTCGATGCCCGGGGTCCAGCGGTCGACCGGCAGCCCGGCCAGTTCAGCAGCACTGTGCAGGGCCGTCCGCAGGTCGCCCAGCTCATCCACCAGGCCGTGGGCCAGCGCCTGATGGCCCAGCCAGACCCGGCCGCCGGCAACGGCTTCCAGTTGTTCGCGGCCCATTCCGCGACCGGTGACAACGCGGTCCAGGAACTGGTCATACGAATGCATCATGGATCGGGTCAGGACCTCGCGTTCGTCGTCTGTCAGCGGCCGGTCGCCGCCAAAGATCCCGGCGTGGCGTCCGACGGTTACAAAATCTGTCTGGATCGATGCGCGCTGCAGCAGGCCCTGCACATTGGGGCGCAGCATCATCACACCGATCGAGCCGGTCACGGTCAGCGGCTGGGCAATGATCCGGTTGGCGCCAGCGGCGACATAGTAGCCGCCACTTGCGGCCGTGTCGCCGAACCAGGCAACGACCGGCTTCTTGGATTTCAGCCGTTCGACCTCGCGCCAGATCTGGTCACTGGCCAACGCCGAGCCGCCCCGGGAATTCACATATAGGACAACGGCGGCGATCTCGGCCTGCTCCTCGGCGATGCGGATCGCCTTGGACACGGTGTCGGCACCGGCCTGCTTCTGGCCGTCGCCCGGCATCAACGGTGACGAGACGCTGCGGCCGGGGACGATCATGCCCTCGACGGGAACGACCCCGACAAACTTGCCGGACGGGCGGCGGCGGTATTCGTAAATCCGGTGGCCGGCTTCGTTGGCGGTGTGGATCGCGATCGGCTGTTCTGTGTCCGACAGCCGGGTGGCCAGTTCGTCCAGGTACCCGACGCTGTCGACGATGCCGGCATCCAGGGCCTGGTCTGCCGTCAGCGGGGCCCGGTCAATCAGGTCCAGCAGCGCCTGCCGATCCAGGTTGCGTCCGGTCGCTGCTGCCGCCAGGCGATCGAGGATGCCGTCAATAATCCATTCCAGCATCTGTCGCTGCTCGTCGGACATGTTATTGCGGCTGAACGTGTCGCCGGCAGACTTGTAGGGCGAGACCTGCAGGACTTCGGCCTGGACACCAATCCGCGCCAGGGCGTCGGCCAGGAAAAAGCCGCCGGCGCGGAATCCCGTAACGTTCCAGTGACCCGCCGGGGCCAGCGCCAGGTGGTCCGCAGCCAGGGCGGCGTACCAGGTGATCGCCGACAGGTCGTCGGTCCAGACGACGGCGCGTTTGCCCGCCGCCTGCAGGCGCTGGATCGCGTCGCGCAGCCCATCCATCGTTGCCCAGTCGGCATCAGGGCTGTTCAGGCGGATGACCACACCGGACAGCCGCGGATCGTTGGCGATGTATTCGGCGATCTCGCGAAACTCTGCCAGGGACATGCCCTGTTTGGGTTCGCGGATGCGCGGCAGCAGCCGGCGCCACCACGGCGTGACCTGGGGCAACTGGGGGATGCGGCCGTAGAACTCGACAAAGATATAGTCCAGCGGCGCCCGCGCCAGGCGACGAAACAGATTGCGGCGGCGGCGGTTCAGCTCGCCGACCAGGCCCCAGAATTTTGACCAGATTTTCCTCAGCACATCCAGATTCCTGTTGAGGGTCACAAGGTCATTATTGTACGAGGGTCGCCCGGGCCCGTGGGGCCGCC
>JBFJWU010000051.1:0-13765 GCA_041623475.1 bacterium
GACAGGTCCCGGTCCAGGGTCCGGCGATCGATGGCGCTGCTGACAATGGTGGCCCGTGGCGCCGCCGCCTGGACGCGGCCCGTCAAATACCGCAACAACGGAAATTCAAATGACGCCCGCATGCCGACTGAAAACTCGCGTTCGGTCACGGTCGGGTCAAATTGCTGCAGGCCCGCCAGTCCGTCCTCGATGCTTTGCAGGCCGCGCAGGACATGGGCCGACAGGGATTCGGCCAGCGGGGTCGGCACCATGACGTTTTTGCGTCGGACAAACAACGGATCGTCGGCAAACCGTCGCAGTCGCGACAGGGCATTGCTCATGGCCGGCTGCGAGACACCGCAATCGGCTGCCGCATCCGTAATACTGCCGTGGCGGTAGATACTGGCAAAGGCGCGCAGCAGGTTCAGATCCAGCCGGTCGAGCATTTTATCATTCATGAGATTTATATTACTGAATATTTTAAATTTATTCGATGAATTATGCGTTGGATGCTAGGGTGAGTGCAGGCAGGGAAATACAGCAACCCATTCAAGCGACGGAGCAAACCGATGAATTTTGAACTCAGTGACAAGGCCAGGGATTACCAGCAGCGAGTGCGGACCTTTATTGACGAGCGGATTCGCCCTGTCGAGGACAAGATGCTGGCCGAACGCCGAGACAATGTCATGGAAAGCCCGGACTGGACAACGTGGACGGTCAACCCCGAGGTCGACCGTTTGAAATCCGAAGCAAAAGAAGCGGGACTTTGGAACATGTTCCTGCACAACCTGGAGGACGGTCCGGGGCTGAAGAACGTCGAGTACGCGGTCATTGCCGAAGAAACAGGACGCAGCGTCCTGGCGGCCGAAGTCTTTAACTGCAGTGCGCCGGATACCGGCAATATGGAAGTGCTGCATATGTACGGCAGTGACGAACAAAAGGAACGCTGGCTGAAACCGCTGCTCGCCGGCGAGATCCGCTCGGCGTTCTGCATGACCGAGCCGGATGTGGCCTCGTCCGATGCCACCAACATGGCGGCCACTGCGGTCGTCGAGGGCGACGAGGTCGTCCTGAACGGCAAGAAATGGTGGAGCAGCGGAATCGGGCATCCCAACTGCAAAGTGATTATTTTCATGGCGTTGACGGACCCTGATGCGGACCGTCACTCCCAGCACAGCATGGTCCTGGTGCCCATGGATACGCCGGGAATCACCATCAAACGCATGCTGCCGGTGTTCGGCGAGTACGATGCGCCTCACGGCCACGGTGAGGTCTGGTTCGACAACGTCCGGTTGCCTGAATCAGCGATCATTGCCGGACCCGGACGCGGGTTCGAAATTGCCCAGGGTCGCCTGGGTCCGGGACGGATCCACCATTGCATGCGCTGTATCGGTGCGTCCGAGGCTGCGCTGCAGATGGCGATCGAACGGGGGATGCAGCGGGTGGCGTTCGGAAAGCCATTGATCAACCTGGGCGGCAATCGCGAACGCGTTGCGGAAATGCGCATTGCCATCGACCAGGCGCGGCTGCTGACCTTGTACGCCGCGTGGAAGATTGACCAGTCCAGCGCGTTGTCGGCCCTGACCGAGATCTCGGCGATCAAGGTCGTCGCCCCCAATGTGTTGCAAACGGTCGCTGATTTTGCGATCCAGATCCACGGCGGCGGTGGAACCAGTCGTGATTTTCCCCTGACCGCGCTGTTTGCCATGGGACGGGCCCTGCGCCTGGCAGATGGGCCTGACGAGGTCCACAAGGGTGTGATCACCCGCGTCGAGCTGATGAAGTACAGTCACCTGAAAAAATAGATTCTGCGCCCTGGTTACTCAAGACAGCAGCCGGGCAAACGACAAAGGACACGAACGCATGCGAAAGAATATCCTGATCACCGGTGCCAGTTCCGGCCTGGGCGATGGCATGGCGCGGGAATACGCAGCCAGGGGGCATAACCTGGGGCTGTGCGCCCGGCGGCTGGACCGCCTGACCGAACTGCAACAGCAACTGCAACAGGACCACCCGGACATCAAGGTCGTGGTTTACGAACTGGACGTTAATGACCACGATGAAGTGTTCCGGGTCTTCAAGGCGATCCGTGACAACCTGGGGTCGTTGGACCGGGTGATCGTCAACGCCGGTATGGGCAAGGGCGCATCGCTGGGAACCGGCTACGCGTGGGCCAACCTGCAGACCGCAACGACCAACTTTGTCTCCGCCATTGCCCAGTGCGAGGCGGCAATGGAGATCTTTCGCGAACAAAATGACGGGCACCTGGTCAACATTGCGTCGGTGGCAGCGTTCCGTGGTGCTCCCCGGGCGCAGAATGTCTATGCCGCTACCAAGGCCGGCCTGGCATCGCTCAGCGAAGGGCTGCGCATTGACCTGCTGGATTCACCGATCCAGGTCACTACGGTTTACCCGGGGTATATCCGGTCCGAAATCAACGAAAAGGTAAAAAAGGCGCCATTTATGGTGGACACCGAAACCGGCTGCAAAATGCTGGTGGAGGCTATCGACCGGGAGCCGGATGAAGCGATTGTCCCCAAATGGCCGTGGACGGCCCTGCGGCAGGCGCTGCGGGTCATGTCCCTGAAGCAACTCAACAAACTGTTGAATTAGTCGTATGAAATTCCCTGACCAACTGCGGGTTTTTATCACCGGTGCTGGCAGCGGGCTGGGGCGGCAACTGGCCGTCGACCTGGCAAAACGCCACAGCGCCCGGATTCTGCTGGGGGACATAAACCAGGGCACGGTCGATGAAACCGCCGCCATGGTCCGCGACCAGGGTGGCAACGCCGAAACAATCATCTGTGATGTGACCAAGCCAGACGACCTGAAGGCCGCGGCCGGCAGGATGATCGAACTCTGGGACGGAACCGACTTGCTGGTCAACAACGCCGGCGTCTCGGCGGCCGGGACGATTGGCGACTTTGCCCTGGAAGACTGGCGCTGGTGCATGGAAATCAACCTGTGGGGTGTGATCCACGGTTGCCACTACTTTGCACCAGCAATGCGCGAACGCGGCAGCGGCTGGATCCTGAACGTGGCATCCAACGCCGCGATTACGTCACTGCCGGAAATGGGCCCCTACAACGTGTCCAAGGCCGGCGTCCTGTCGCTCAGCGAAACACTGCGGTCCGAGCTGGGCGCACACGGTGTGTCGGTCAGCGTCCTTTGCCCGACCTTTTTCCCCAGTAACCTGATGGACAGCTTTCGATCCAGCCACGAACGCCAGGAAAAAGTTGCCCGGGCCATGTTCCGCCGCGCCAGCGTGACAACGGCCGACGTGTCAATGGCCGGGATCAAGGGCACAGAGCAGGGGAAATTCGTGATCATCCCGCAGACCGACGGCAAACTGACCTGGTGGCTGAAACGCGCATCACCGCAGCGGTTTTACGGGTTGGTGACGCGGAAGTATGGGGAAAAAGTAGTGGATCGGGCGTAGGGGCGAGGCATCGTCACGTTTTTGGCCGCCACCCCGTCGGTAAGACCTGTTTCCGGCTAAAACCCTGCAAGTCGACCGACGGTATACAAAATCACCTCCGCTTCGGCCGATAGATATGCGTCGCTGTGCCGTGGAAGCTTTCGGCAGCTTCCATCAGGGTTTCGGCCAGGGTGGGGTGGGCGTGGATGGTCAGTGCCAGGTCGTTGGCGACGGCACCCATTTCGATTGCCAGGGTGGCTTCGGCGATCAGTTCGCCGGCGCCGGGGCCGACGATGCCGGCGCCCAGGATCAGTTCGGTTGTGTTGTCGATGATCAGCTTGGTCAGGCCCTCGCCACCCAGCGTCTTGGCGCGACCGGATGCGGCCCAGGGGAAACGGCCGACGGTAAAGTCCAGGCCTTCGGCTTTTGCTTCGGCTTCCGTAATGCCGGTCCAGGCCAGTTCGGGCTGGGTGAATACAACTGCCGGGATGGCGCGCGGGTCAAAGCGGACGTCGTTGCCGGCGATGGCTTCGACCGCGATGCGACCCTCGTGTGATGCCTTGTGGGCCAGCATGGGCTGGCCGGTGATATCACCGATGGCGTAAATGGACGGGTCGTTGGTTCGCCGATCGGGGCCGACCTGGACAAAGCCCCGGTCAACTACGACGCCGGTGTGTTCCAGACCAAGGTCCTCGGTATTGGGTCGGCGGCCGGTGGCGATCAGGACGTTGTCAAACTGTTCCTTGGTGTAGTGGTTATCCTCGTCAGCCAGCGTCGCGATCACGCCCTGGTCCTGGCTGACCAGTTCCTCGACCCGGGTTTTCAGGCGGATCTCGCTGAGTTTGTCATCCAGGCTGCGGGCCAGGACCCGGACCAGGTCGCGGTCGGCGCCGGGCAGCAGGCTGTCGGTCATTTCAACGACGGTGACGTCGCTGCCCAGGGCGGCGTAGACGGTTGCCATTTCCAGGCCGATGTAACCGCCGCCAACCACCAGCAGCCGTTCCGGGATCTTGCCCAGTGCCAGGGCATCGCGGGAGGTCCAGACGTGAGGTGACGTATGGGGCAGGGTCGGTGGAAACGCCGGACGGGAACCGGTGGCCAGGATGATCCGTTCGGCCTGGACGGTCCGGGTGTCGCCTTCGCGTTTGACCTGGATCGTATTGGACCCGGTCAGGGTGCCGCGACCCTGGATGTAATCGACGTTGCGTTGCTTGATCAACTGCCGCAGGCCCGCGTTCATGGCACCAACAACGTCGTTCTGTTTCCAGTTGCGCAGCTTGTCCAGGTCAATATCGGGATCGTCAAAGGCCAGGCCAAATTGACTGGCCTCGCGACTGGCATAGATCACCTCGGCGGCATGCAGCAGCGCCTTGCTGGGGATGCAGCCACGGTTGAGGCAGACCCCGCCGGGTTCCGGTTCCTGGTCAATGAGGGCAACGTTCATACCCATGTCGGCGGCCAGGAAGGCCGCGGCATAACCGCCGGGCCCCGCGCCCAGGACGGCAACGTCGAATTTGTCGTCGCTCACGGGCTAAAAATGGGTGTCACTGTCGCGAATCAGCAGGCGCAGCGGGTTTTCCAGGGTTACGGCCATCCAGCGGCAGAAGCGGGCAGCATCGGCGCCGTCAATGACGCGATGGTCGTAGCTCAGCGAAAACGGCATCATCAACCGCGGGGTAAAGGAACCGTCCTGGTAAACGGGTTTCATCACGCCACGGGATACACCGAGAATCGCGACCTCGGGCGGATTGATCAGCGGGCTGAAGTTGGTACCGCCAATGCCACCCAGATTCGTGATTGTAAAACAGGCGCCCCGCATCTGGGCAATTTCAACCTTGCCGGTGCGGGCGGCTGCCGCCAGCTGGTTCAGTTCAACAGCGATTTCGACGATGTCCTTCTCGTCCACATTGCGGATAACCGGGACCAGCAGGCCCCGTTCGGTATCGACAGCGACCCCGATGTGAACGTAATCCTTGTAGACCAGTTCGTTGTTGTCGACATCGATGCTGGCCTTCATTTTTGGAAATTCGTTGAGTGCCAATGCTGCGGTCTTGAGCAGGATCGCGGTCATGGTCAATTTGCCGCCGGCATCGGCGACTTCCTGGGCCAGGGCCTTGCGTTGCCGTTCCAGGTCGGTGATGTCGGCCTCGTCGTAGTGGGTGACGTGGGGAATGTCCGCCCACGCCTGGGCCATGGCGCTGGCGGTGGACCGCCGGACGCGGCTCATGGATTCACGCCGGACGTCGCCCCATTGGGCGTAGGGATCATCTGATGCCACAGGTGCTGCTGACGCGGCCGGTGTGGACTGGGACGCGGCTGGGGCGGACGCCCCTGGTTGCGGGGCCGGAGCCTGGCGGCTGCGAGCGGCTGCTTTGACATCGGCTTCGGTAATCCGGCCATTGGGGCCGGAACCCCGGACGCTGGCAATGTCAACACCAATTTCACGGGCCAGGCGCCGGGCCGCCGGGCCGGCTGGGACCGTCCCGCCGTACCCGGGCGACGGTGCCGCGGGTGGACTGGCAGCTGGTTGCGGATCCGGCGCTTGCAGCTGTTCCGGAGCCGGTGCTGGTTCTTCCTCTGGTTCGGGGGCAGGCTCGGACTCTGCAGTTTCGTTCTGTTCTGGTTCCGGCGCTGGCTCTGGCGCCGGCTCTGGCTCGGGATCCGGGTCATCCGCAGGCTGGTGGCCCTGGCTGTCGTCCAGGATCATCACGACCTGGCCGACCTTGATTTCGTCGCCGACACTGGCGCGGAGTTCGACCACTTTTCCAGCGGCGGGACTGGGGATCTCCAGCACGGCCTTGTCGGTCTCCAGTTCAAAAATTGTCTGGTCTTTGGCGACGGTATCGCCGGGGCTGACGTGCACGGCGACGACGTCTCCGGATTCGATGTTTTCGCCCAGTTCGGGCAGCTTGAATTCAATGGTCATGGTCGGGTTCCTGTCAGGCCTTGACCGGATCGGGCTTGTCCGGGTTGATGTTCAGTTGTTTGATCGCGTCTGGCAGGACGCCGGGATCCAATTCGCCCTGGTCAACCAGTGCCGTCAGGGTCGTATAGGCAATGAAGCGAGCATCAATTTCAAAATGATCCCGCAGGGCCTCGCGGGTGTCGCTGCGGCCAAAGCCGTCGGTGCCCAGTGAGTACAGTTTGCGCGGGAACCACTGGGCGATGGAATCGGGTAACAGCTTCATGTAGTCACTGGCAGCGACGAACACACCTGGTTCATCGACCAGTTGTTGCTGGATCCACGTTGTCTGTTGCTCGGCATCCGGGTGCAGGCGATTCCAGCGGTCAACCTCCAGCCCGTCGCGGCGCAGTTCCTTGTGGCTGGTGACGCTCCAGACATCGGCATCGATGCCGAACTGCTCGGACAGCAGTACCTGCGCCTGAAGCGCCTCGTTCAGGATTGAGCCGCTGCCAAACAGGTGGGCCCGGTGTTTGCCATCAGGATTGGTGGCGGGACGGAACTTGTACATGCCCCGCAGGACGCCTTCTTCGACGCCAGCGTTCATCGGTGGCATTTCGTAGTTTTCGTTTTCGACGGTCAGGTAGTAGAAGATGTCCTCTTGCTCGACGTACATCCGCCGCAGGCCCTCCCGCACGATAATTGCGATCTCATAGGCAAAGGCCGGGTCGTAGCAGAGCAGGTTGGGCACGGTCATGGCCAGGACGTGGCTGTGGCCGTCCTGGTGCTGCAGGCCTTCGCCGTTCAACGTCGTGCGACCGGCCGTGCCGCCGATCATAAACCCTTTGCAGCGTTGGTCGGCGGCCGCCCAGACCAGGTCGCCGATTCGCTGGAAGCCAAACATCGAGTAATAAATGTACATGGGAATTGTATTGACCCCATGGTTGGCGTAGGCGGTTCCGGCGGCGATAAACGAGGCCATGGCGCCAGCTTCGGTGATGCCTTCTTCGAGGATCTGGCCGTCCCGGGCTTCCTTGTAATAGAGCAGGTTTTCCCGGTCAACCGGTTCATACACCTGGCCCGCGTGGCTGTAGATGCCGGCCTGGCGAAAGAGCGCTTCCATCCCGAATGTGCGGGCCTCGTCGGGAACGATCGGCACGATCAGGTCGCCAATGCCCGGGTCGCGCAGCAGCTTGGCCAACAGGCGGACAAAGGCCATGGTCGACGAAACGGCGCGGCCATCGGACCCGGCCAGCGTTTCGGCAAAGACCTGGTCCTCGGGCATCGGAATCGGCTCGACGGTACTTTTTCGTACCGGCAGGTAGCCGCCCAGTTTTTCACGTTTCTCGTGCAGGTACTGCGTGACAGGACTGTCTTCTGGCGGCTTGTAGAACGGCGCGTCGGCAACCTCGGTGTCGGAAATGGGAATGCCGAATCGGTTGCGAAAGGCGGTCAGTTCTTCTTCGTTCAGCTTCTTCTGCTGGTGGCTGATGTTTTTGCCTTCGCCGCTTTCGCCCAGACCGTAGCCCTTGATTGTTTTGGCGAGGATGACGGTCGGCGATCCCCGGTGTTCGACGGCCCGTTTGTAGGCATTGTAGACCTTGACCGGGTCATGGCCGCCACGGTTCAGCCGCTGCAGTTCCTGGTCGGAATAGTGCTCGACCAGTTCCTTGAGAGGTTCATAGGCGCCAAAAAAATGTTTGCGGATGTAGTCACCGGATTCGACTGAATATTTCTGGTATTCGCCGTCAACGGCTTCGCCCATTCGTCTGATCAGCAGGTTGTCGTCGTCTTTGTTCAGCAGCGGATCCCAGTCGCTGCCCCAGATGACCTTGATGACATTCCAGCCGGCTCCGCGGAATGCGGCCTCCAGTTCCTGGATAATTTTGCCGTTGCCACGGACAGGGCCATCCAGCCGTTGGAGGTTGCAGTTGATGACAAAAATCAGGTTGTCCAGACCTTCGCGGGATGGCAGGGTAATGGCCCCCAGGCTTTCGGGTTCGTCGGTTTCGCCGTCGCCCATGAACGCCCAGACTTTGGCATCGGATGGTTCCTTGAGGCCGCGGTCTTCCAGATAACGATTGAACCGTGCCTGGTAGATCGCCTGGATCGAGGTCAAACCCATAGATACGGTCGGGAACTGCCAGAACCCGGGCATCAGCCACGGGTGTGGATAGGACGACAGGCCATTGCCACCGGTTTCGAGGCGAAAGTTCTCCAGTTGCTGTTCAGTCAGGCGGCCTTCCATGAACGCCCTCGCATAGATGCCCGGACTGGCGTGGCCCTGGAAATAGACCATGTCGCCATCGTGTCCGTTGGACGGCGCGCGGAAAAAGTGGTTGAAGCCGACCTCGAGCAGCGTCGCTGATGATGCATAGGTGGAAATGTGGCCGCCGATGCCATCGTGATGCCGGTTCGCGCGGACGACCATGGCCATCGCGTTCCAGCGGATGATGCTCTTCAGCCGGTGCTCGATCTCGCGGTTACCAGGGTACGGTTCCTGCTCGGTTTCGTGAATGCTGTTGATATAAGGCGTGTTGGCGGAAAACGGAAATCGCACGCCCTTTTCAAAGGCGTGGATCTGCAGTTCCTCGAGAATCCGCCGAACCTTGTCGGGGCCGCCGTCGCCCAGGACATAATCCAGAGAATCCAGCCATTCCTGGATCTCTGCCGTCAGTTCTGCGTCGTCCCGCTGTGTTCCCAAAGAGTGTCCTTTGGACGTCGGCGAATCGGCCGTGTCCCTGGTTCCATCATACTTGATCGAGGTGTCCGGATGCCCCATGCTGCTGCTGCCTGCCTGTGTTTCTGGCCGAGGGAAAAGACAGCCCCAGCCGGTGAACAGCATTCATTTTGAGCGCGTAGAACGTGTTTCAGCAAGCCCGGCGGTGAGCGGCGGCTCAGGTTTCGGCGCCGTCCTCGCTGCCGTACATCGGAATCGGCTTGCGACCCACCAACCGCAGTAGCAGGTTACCGATATCAATGCGAACCAGATACAGGGCCGGCACGAACAGAAGCACCAGAACCGTTCCGAAAATCAGGCCATAGCCCAACGCGACGGCTGCCGGCTGGAGGAACTTGTCCAACCCGCCGATCCCGTAGACCATTGGCAACAGCCCGAACACGGTCGTAAACGTGGTCAGCCAGACTGCGCGGAACCTGCGCCGACCGGCCGTCAGGGCCGCCTGGAATGGTGGCGACCCGGCCCGCCGGGCATTGTTGATAAAACTGACCAGGACGATCGAGTCGTTGACGACAACACCACTGAGCCCGATGATGCCGATAAAGCCGAGGAAACTGAGCGGCATCCCGTGCAGGTAGAACGCCCAGATCACACCGATGATGCCGAACGGAATTGCGGCCATAACCACAAACGGCTGGGTCAGGCTGGTGAACTGTGTGGCCAGGATCAGGAAGATCAGCCCCATGGCAACGACGAACGCCTCGGCCAGGCTGCGCATGCTTTCCTGGGTGTCTTCGAACTCGCCGCCGGCGCTCAAGCGAACATCGGGAAACTGCTGTTCCAGTTCCTCCAGGTACGGCTGGATCGCCAGGTTGACAGCGGTACTGGATGTTTTTCGTTCGTCAACATTGGCTGTTACGGTGACGATCCTGACCCCGCCGCGGCGGGTAATCTGGAGGATGCCAGGACCGCGTTCAAATGTGGCCACGTCGCGCAACGGGACCAGGATCCCCTGGGCGTTGGGAATTCGCAGCTGTTCCAGCGTTGCGAGGCGGTTGCGGTTTGCCTCGTTCAAGCGGACCCGGACCGGAATCCGTTCGCCTTCGCCGCGGACGTGGGTTGCCACCTGGCCCTCGAACGCAGCCAGGACGTGGCCGGAAATCTGCTCGACAGTCAACAGCGCGTGGGCGGCCGCCGACTGATCAACAACAACACGAACCTCGTCCTTGCCGGGCGTATAGTCCAGGTTGACGTCCTCGGTGCCGTCCATGGTTTTGATCTTTTGTTCAACGAGTGCACCGACTTCGCGAAGGCGCTCAAATTCGTCACCAAGGATCCGGATTGCCACCGGTTTACCGACCGGAGGGCCGGGGCGCATGCGGTCAAAGCTCCACGTTACATAGCCCTGTTCAGCCGCAATCCTGTCCAGTGGTTCACGCAGGCTGTCGATGATTTCGGCTGCGGTGCGGTCCCGGTCCAGTTCCGAGGTCAAGAACGCCAGAACCTGGCCGACGTGGGAGCCCCGCTTTGTGAACGGGTCGTTATTGGGGTCGTTCTGCTGGATCCCCAAATTGGTGATGTAGTCCTTGAGCTCCTGGTTGGGCAGCGACGCGACCAATTGCTCGATCGGTTTGAAAGCCTTCTCAGTCTCCTCGATTGAGGTGCCAGGCGGCATCGTGGCGCGAACGAAAAAGACCTCGACAGCCGAAGCCGGAAACAGGATCGTCTGCATGTACTTGCCCGTAAACGCCATTGTTCCGACCAGCAGGCCGAAAATGCCGATCACAAACACGTAGCGGAAACGCAATGTCCAATCCAGGACCTTTTCATACGCATCGAGCGCCGGGTCCAGGATGCCGTGCCGCTTCGTTTCCGGCCGGCCGTCATCATCGCCGCCTGACCGCCACTGCCGCCACCGCTCGCCAAATCGCAAAACATCGTAGGCGTGGGACGGCAGGATCAGCATGGATTCCAGCAGACTGACGAACAACGCAACCATCACCACAATCGGCATGGCATACATGAACTTGCCAAAAACACCGGAGACCATCAGCATCGGCGAAAATGCAGCCATGGTCGTCAGAATTGTTGCCGTGACCGGCCAGAATACTTCTGATGCGCCGTCCAGCGCGGCTTTCCAAGGGGGCGAGCCCTGCTCGTAGTGTTGCCAGATGTTCTCGCCAACGATGATGGCATCGTCCACCAACATTCCGAGGACGATGATCAGGGCGAACATGGTCAGCAAATTGATCGTCAACCCGGTCGCTGACATGATCCAAAGCGCCCCGAGAAACGCCACCGGCAGACCGAACGCGGTGACGATGGCGATACCGCGCGAAAGGAACAGCAGCAGGACCACCAGCACCAACAGGATCCCCAGGCCACCGTTGTTCAACAGCACGCCCAGGCGGTTGCGGACGAAGTAGCTCATGTCATTGACATAGGCGACGCTGACCCGTGGGTCGTTGATACTGTCCAGGAAATCCTCGATCACCAGCTTCGAAGCATCGACCATGCGAATGATATCGCCCTTTTCAGAGTCGATGACAATGCTGAGCATGATTGACGGCATGCCGTTGGTCCGGTTGACCCGATTGGTTTCTGCAAACGTCTCGCGAACAGTTCCGACATCACGGATCAGCAGGGCGACGCCGGCATCGTTCGTCCGCAAAACGACGTCTTCGATCTCCTGCGGGTTATCAACCTCGCCAATGGTCCGGACCAGGATTTCGCCGTCAGGGGTCTTGATCGCGCCGCCGGGCAGGTTGATGTTGCGTGCCGCGAGCGCACCGATCACAAAACCCAGGCCGATCTCGTATTGATCCAGTCGAGCGGGGTTCAGTTCGACCCAGTATTCCCGTTCGCGTTTGGCTTGCCAGGTGACCCTGTCAACGTCGGGTAGTTCCTCGACCCGCTCCTTGAGTTGATCGGCATAGGCATACAGTTCGGTATAGGACATGTCCCCGGCCAGGCCAAGGTCCAGGACCGGGAACTTCTTGCTTTCAATGGACTGGACAATCGGTGGATCCGGCAGGTCTTCGGGCAAATCGCGGGTGCGGTCGACTGCGCGCTGCAATTCATTGACGGTCTTGTCTTTTTCGACCTGTCGTCGGTCCATATCCAACTGGACCGTAATCACGCTCATCCCCTCGATACTGACCGAGTTGAATTCGTCAACACCGTCGACAGATTCGATTTCCTCTTCGAGCCGCTCGGTGACGTACTGTTCAACTTCACGGGGACTGGCACCCGGGTAGACCGTCCGGATGGTCACAATATCGAAATCGACCGACGGAAATGCCTCGCGGCGCATATTGACGGACTTGAGGATACCGACAATCAGCACCATCGCCGTCAGCAGGTTGAACAGCAGGCTGTTCTTGAGCGTGAAACGAATAAGCGACATATCAGGTACTACTCAGCGGCTTCGGCGGGATAGCCGTGGATGGCAGCGCGCAGCCGGACTTCGCCATCCCGCTGCATCTTGAGCGCGGCGATCCGTTCGTACCGCGCACTCATGACTTCGATCTCATAACTGAGGACAACAATCTCCTCGCTGCGGGCCTGGCGAAACTTTTCGAACTCTGCATCCCGCTTGGCCTGGAGCACGGCGATATTGCGTTCGGCCTGGGCCAGCTTGCGGGCGGCGGCATCAAATGCAGTAAACGCGTATTCGATCTCGTTGCGAACGTTGGCCAGGATTTCGGTGCGCCGTGCTTCAAGGATCGCGGTTTCGGCGACGGCAGCGGCATCCTCGGACTTTGATGCTGTCTTGCCAATGGTGAATTCGGCCTCCAGGCCCAGACCATAGGTCAGGTGTTTGGCATCATCGACCGCATCGACCAGCGAACTTTCGGAAAATTTTTCCAGCCCGGTCGTGCCCAACTGCCCAGTCAGGAAGACGTTCGGCTTGCCCTGTTCGCGAGCCAGGTCGCGGCGTGCGTGTAGCGGTTCCATTCGTTGTTCGATCAGTGCCAGGTCGGCCCGGTTGGACAACGCATACTCATAGGCTTCGGCTGCTGTCGAGACGGGCAGGGGTAACGGTTGTCGTTCAAGAATGCGTTCGGGCAACGTGACCGGTGTCGGGGCCAGCAGGTCAGATGGTAACGGTCCGTCCGGGTCCATCCGGATCCGCAAACGCCGACGCATGTGTTCGGCCGAAAAAATCATATCCAGGCGCTGCCCTTCGCGGGCGACCACCGAGGCTTCTGCCGAGGCCACGTCGACCTGGTCGGCGCGACCGAACCGGGTCCGTTTCTTCATCAGTTCGGCAAACCGGGTCGAGGCATCGATCAGCTCGGTTGTCAGCGAAATTCGTGCGTCCCATTCGGCGATGTTCCAATACACCTGCTCGGTATCGGCCTGGACCATCTGTTCCTGTACACGGCGGTCCAGTTCGGGCGTTGCGATACCGGACTCGGCAATTCGTTGCTGCAGTTCCAGTTCTCGTCCCGCCCAGTTACGAACGACGGGTTGGCGCACGGTCAGGTTCAACCTGGTTGTATAAGCCGGATTGAAGCTCTGAAACGCAGAAGGGTCGGGCTGGGTTGGCGGCTGTCCGGGCTGTACCTGCTGCTCCGGGAACTCTGTAAAGTCCCGCTGGTGGGTCAGTGAAGAGTCCAGGACCGTCGCCGTCGGGAAGATCTTGCGAACCCCGACCTCGGCCTGCATCCGGTCCTGCCAGTCACCGGCAAACAGGGACTGGTTTTCGGAGTTGTCGCGGGTCCAGAACGTGTTGGCATAGACGACCGGGTCCCAGGCCTGTTCCAGCGAGCCAGCCTGCGCC
>JBFJWU010000052.1:0-13717 GCA_041623475.1 bacterium
CCTGCCCGGTCAGTTCGAGAATCTCCTGCCAGAGCGTCTCGATGCCCTCGCCGGTAACCGAGCTGGTCCAGGCCAGCATGTCACCGTCAACCTTGAGCGTTTCGCTGACCCGCATCTGGACCTTGCGGCGCTGGCCCCGGGGCACTTTGTCGGCTTTGGTCAGGACCGGCATCCACGGTATCCCCGTCGGCAGGACATCGGCGACGATCTGTTCGTCCAGCTTGGCCGGCGCGTGCCGGGCATCCATCAGGATGATAATGCCGGCCGGTCCGGGATCGGAATCAAAATAATCCAGCACCGCATCCTGCCACAACGACCGCAGTTGTTTGCTGACCTTGGCATAGCCATAGCCGGGCAGGTCGCACAGGATAAATTTGTGGTCAACGCGGAAAAACTGCAGGGCCTTGGTCTTGCCCGGGGTCTTGCCGACGCCAGCCAGTTTTTTGCGGCTGGTCAGTTTGTTGACCAGGCTGGATTTGCCCACATTGCTGCGCCCGGCAATGGCGACATGGGGCAGCTCCGGGTGCGGCCAGGGCGGCTTGAGGGTCTTGCTGATTTCCTCGACGTTTTTGGGGCGATACTTTTTCATGGGTTCCTTATTGGCGGGTGTCCAGTAACCAGCGGTCCAGCCGGTCAATGCCCTGGTCAATGATCGCAGAGTCTTTGGCAAAGCTGAATCGCAGGAACCCTTCGGACTGCTGGCCGAAATCAATCCCGGGCGCGACGGCCAGGCCCACAGTGTCAAGGATATCAACAGCCAGGTCCAGGCTGGGTCGGTCCGCCCAGCGAAAATCTGCCAGCAGATAAAACGCCCCCTGCGGCGGTGCCGGCACATCGATGGACAGCCTGCGTAATCCGTCCAGCAGCACAGTCCGCTGCCGGTCCAGCTGGTGCAGTTGTCGATCCAGGTCGGTCTGGACCGCCGGGTCGGTCAGGGCCACGATTCCAGCCAGTTGGACAAATTCAGCCGCGCTGATCATCGTGTTCTGGTTCAAATACTGCGCCGGCTGGGCCAGCCGCGACGGCAGCACGCAGTACCCCAGCCGGAACCCGGTCATGGCGTACCGCTTGGAAAATCCGTCAACGACAATGACATTGTCGCGGCCCAGCGACAGTGCCGACGCCACCTGCTGGCCGCCATATTCCAGGCCCCTGTAAATCTCGTCGACGACCAGCCAGACGTCCAGGTCCGCCAGTTCGGCCAGCTCGGTGGCCGACAGGACGACGCCGGTGGGATTGGCTGGCGAATTGACGATGATCGCCCGCGTCTGCGGCGTGATGGCCGCACGGACATCAGCAATATCAGGGCGAAAACCGTTTTCGGGTCGGGCCGGAACGGGTATCGCCTGGCAGCCCAGCAGCGTCAGGTCGTTGGGATAGCACGGGTATCCGGGATCCAGGACCAGGACCTGGTCGCCCGGATCGAGGATCGTCGCCAGGACCACGACCAGCAGCGGGCTGGTACCGCTGGAGACAATGATCTGTTCGGGGTCCACAGCAATGCCGTCGGCCCGGTAGCGGTCGGCGATCGCGGCTCGCAGGCCGGGCAGGCCCTTGCTGTGGGTATAGCGACAGCGCCCCTGGCCGACCGCGTCGACCAATGCGTCACGGATCGGCTGCGGCGCCTGGAACTCGGGCTCGCCGACTTCCAGGTGGATCACGTCGCGACCTGCGGCCTCGGCCTGCTGGGCGCGTTCGAGAATCTCCATGACGTAGAACGGCGCGATCCGGGTCGCCCGCTGCGCGGGATTGGTTTGATGGTTATTCATTGCATTGAACCGTTGGAGAACCTACAATATTGCACCATGATACGGTCGCTGAAAATTCTCAACTATATCAATTCGTTCCGGGACATTCGCCGGCGGCTGCTGACGTTTGTTGTGGTCGTCCTGGCGACCGTGTTTTCCGGGCTGGGCTGTTTTTCGGTCGAGCAGGAAATGTATGTCAACGAGGATGGCAGCGGCCGTGGCGTGATCAAGTACTCGGGTGTCGAAAACCTGATTCGCGGCAGCCCGTTTATGAAGTTTTTTGACCCCAGCGCCCCGGGGCTGGAACTGGACCGCGGTGCCCTGGCCGAACATTTTGCCGATTACGAAGGCGTCGAACTGCGCAAGGTCGACGTCTGGACCGAAGGCGATCAACGCGTTGTCCGGCTGCACGTCGACTTTGACAACATTTCCAGCATGTCCGAGCGCGATGTCAAGTACTCGTGGGATGTCGAAGGCGAGTACAAGGTCTTTCGTATCGACATCATCAAGCGCGGCAAGAAGCGTGATATCGATGAAAACAAGCCCGCGAACCACGCGCTAAAGAAAAGTTTTACGGAGAACGGGTTTGTGTTCAAAGCGCACCTGCCGCGCAAGATCATTGATTCAAACGCGGTCAGTGTTGACTGGAACGCCGCCAGCTGGTTTGTGCCACTGTCGTTCTATCTGTCAAAAGAGGGCGCCAACATGTCCCTGTATGCCCGGACCAAGGCCACCACATGGGAACGGGTGGTCGACTGGATCGACGACTTCCTGCCGTTCTGATCCCGGCCCAGCCCCCCGGTTGCTGATGACCCGTTTACCCCTGATTCGAATCGCCCTGATCCTGGCATTGTTGCCCGGCTGCTTTGAACTGTCCGTGTACGGAACGTTGCGGTCCACCGGCTCGTTTGTTGGCACCGCCGGGGCCGAAGTGCCGTCGCGGATCTCCCACGATCCATCGATCGGCCCGCTGGTTGTCGGCGACCAGCCGACGGTCCTGGATACCTGGCAGGCCCAGGGTGTGCTGGTATTTGAGCACGACGAAAAACAACAACTGTCCCGCGTCTTTGCCGCCGACATTGACCAGCTGAATACCCCGTGGATGGTCCACAAGTACCGCGCCGATGGCGGTGACTTTCGCTATGCCGTGGCGATCTCGTTCCCGGCACGGGCGATTGCCACGACCGAGGAACGGTTGCAGTCGGTTTTTGGTCCCCTGGCCAAACTGAAGCACGGGGGCAACCCTGCCGCCTATACGGCTGCGGCCCTGGGTCGGTCCAAGGTCGAGGTCCAGTTGAAAATGCCCGGCACCGTCAGCGAAACCGATGGCGAGCGGCTGCCCGACGGCGTTGTGCGCTGGCGCTGGGACCTGAATGACCTGCGCAGCGGCCAGGCGCTGATCGGCTATGCCAACGGGTCGGTGTCCTGGTGGCGTCGGGTCCTGGATCCAATCCTGGATCTGTTCGCCCGCGTCTGATGGCCCGACCGGTGCTGCTGGTGCTGGCGGTGCTGGCCTGGGTCGGCAGCGCCCGCGCCAGCGAACCGGCCGACCCCCGCCACCGGCTGAATGTCGCCCTGGGATATCACGATGTTGTGCCGTTTGATGACCCGGTCGTGTCCGAGGCCACGGTCGGACTGGAATATCGTCCCGGCGTCGACTGGCGCGGGATTCGTCCGCAGTTGGGCGGCCTGGCAACGACCGGGGGCAGCGTTTACGGTTATGGCGGCCTGGCCTACGAGGTCGGTGCCAGCGGTCGGCCTTTTCTGTTCGCAGTGACTACCAATATGGGGGCGTGGCACCAGGGCAACGGCAAACGGCTGGGCCACGTGCTGGAGTTCAGGTCGGGATTTGAGTTTAATTACGTCGCCGCCAACGGCACCCGCATCGGCGCGGCGTTCCATCACCTGTCCAATGCCGGGATCGGCAGACGCAATCCGGGCACGGAAATCCTGACCCTGGTCGCGTCGTTTCCGCTGCCTCGCGATCCCGTCGCACCGTGACATTCGTGGTCCAAATGGCCGGTCGCTTTTTGATAGAATACAACCTGCGTTGCGCACTGCAGCGCGCTTTTCCGGCGGCGTGGGAGAATGGCTATCCAGCGGACTGCAAATCCGTGTATACCGGTTCGAATCCGGTCGCCGCCTAATTTTTCCCGCCTGGCCAGATCCTATGAATCACAACCCAACCAATGGTATGCGCCGATGAAGGTCGCATTGCTGCAGACCGACCCGCGCCCGGGCGATGTCGCAGGCAACGTCGCCACCGCGCTGGACATGGTCCGCCAAGCCGGCGAGTCGGGCGCAACGCTGGCCATCCTGCCGGAAATGTGGCCACGGTCCTATACCGATGCGCTCGACGATCCGGATGCGGACTGGGCCGGGATCCTTGGACAGTGGCAGCGTGCCTGCCGCGATGCCGGAATCTGGTCATTGGGCGGACTGCCGGTCCAGGACGGCGCCCGCTGGTTGAACCGGTGCGTTGTGATCAACCCGGACGGCCAGGTCGCGACCCACTATGACAAGATCCACCTGTTTTCGTTTATGAACGAACAAAAGCGGTACCAGCCGGGCGACCAGGTGGTCACCGTAATGATCGACGGCGTCAACATTGGCCTGTCGATCTGTTATGACCTGCGCTTTCCCGAACTGTACCGGGCCTTGCGCGGCCGTGGTGTCGATGCGATGGTGGCCATCGCCCAGTGGCCGACCAGCCGTGTTGACCACTGGGATGCGCTGTTGCGGGCACGGGCCATCGAGAACCTGTGCTACATGATTGGTGTCAACCGCTGCGGATCCGTCCCGACCAGCGACGGCCAGATGCCGTTTCCCGGCCACAGCGCTGTCATCGACCCCTGGGGCGAATCCCACTGGGTCGCCGGCAGCCAGCCGTGCATCGGTTACTGCATCCTGGACGCGGGCAATGTCGCCGAACGGCGCGCCGGGTTTCCGGCCTGGGACGACCGCCGGCCGGATGTGCTGCGGGTCGATCCGTGACAGGCGACCTGCCCGAGATCCCGGAAAGGGTCCTGTCGCTGCGCAACGGCCAGGACAAACCAGAAATCTGGGTCGCCTACCGGGGTATCGTCTACGACGTGACCGACAGTCGCCTGTGGAAGAAGGGCTTTCATTACGAACACTGGGCCGGCCAGGACCTGACCGACGAAATGCCTGACGCCCCCCACGACGGCGAAGTATTTGACGGGATCACGGTCGTGGGACGACTGGTCCCCGCCGAGCTCTGATTCTGGTGACGCGCAGGCCACCCCTGGTCCCGGGCCTGCCGCTGCTGGGCGTTGGCCACAAACTGCTGGGCGACCCCGAGTCGCAGCTTCGCAAATGGCACAAACGCTACGGGCCGATTTTTCAGTTCCAGGCCGCGCATTTCAACTATGTCTGTATGGCAGGCCCGGATGCCAATGAGTTTGTCAACGGCGATGGCAAGGCATACTTCAGTGCGCGCGAGTTCTGGTCATCATTCGCCCGGGAAATCGGCTCGCCCAATACGATTACCGCCCTGGACGGCGAACCCCACCGGCAATTGCGCAGCGAGCTGAAACCGGCGTTCTCCAGGAGCGTCGTTGAATCCGGGATCGGCGAGGTCCTCGACCTGACCCGGGCCAGCCTGGCGGGCTACCGGCCCGGTGACGGGTTGCCAATGGTCCAGATCGGCCAGAAACTGGCATCCAACATTGTCGGAACATTGATGATGGACACCATCCCGACCGACGAGGAACTGGAAAGCCTGTTCGAATACGCCAGCACGCTGACGGTCTGGTTGTCGGTCCTGCGACTGCCGCGGGCGATCCTGTGGCTCAAGGGTCCACGGTTCCGGCGGGCCAGGCAGGTCACCAATGACCTGATGGACCGGGTCTTTGCCCAGGCCCTGACCGGAAAATCGGGACGCAAACTGCTGCTGCAGACGTTTCGCGAGGCGCAGGCAAAGTTTCCCGAACTGGTAACCGACGGCGACGTCCGCAGCGTCGGATTCCTGTCGTTCTTTGCCGGCATCGACACACTGGGCCAAACCATTACGTTCATGCTGTGGGAACTGCTGCGAAACCCCGACACCCTCGCCCGGATCCAGGCCGAGGTCGACCAGGTCTTTGGCCAGCACGATGGTTGTCCCCTGGCTGACGCAATCCGGACCGACATGCCACTGTGCCGCGCCGCATTCATGGAAACCCTGCGCCTGCACCCGACCGGCTTTGGCATTGTCCGTTCCGCCGCGTGTGCTTTTGAGTTTGCTGGCTGCCGCGTCGACAAGGGACAGGACATTGTGGTGTACACCACCGTCTGCCATCGAATGGCCGAATATTTTCCCGACCCGGAACGGTTTGACATCGACCGCTACATGGAACCCCGGTTCGAGGAACGGCAGCGGGGCGTCTACGCGCCGTTTGGCCGCGGCCCCCATAAATGCCTGGGGGCCGGCTGGGCGGAACTGCAGGCGATCCTGATGCTGGCGGGAATCCTGTATCACTATGATCTGGCGCTGCCGGATAAGATGGTCAATGCAATGAAGATCATGCGGACAACACCGACCCTGGGTAACGACTTTCGCCTGCATCTGGCAGGCCGCCGACGATGATGCGCGCCGCCATACCCCTGGCCGTCATCTGGACCGTCTGTACCGGGCTGGGTCCAGTGGAAACGGTGATCACCAAGATCCCCGGCGGAACGATGGTCGAGGGGACCTCGACGACGGTTATGGATATTTCCTTTGAACGATTTGCCACCATGATGTGCGCCTACCACCTGGCCGGCGAGATCTCGGACGAGGATGTGATCCTGCTGCAACTGCCGGTCACCGATGGCGCCGCCAGTCAGTTGATGGCCGACACCGATCGTGAACTGGACGAAGTCGATGCCTTTGCCCGGGCCAACGTCGGCGATGCCAATTGCCCCGGGGGCCAATCCTATGTTGTCGGGATCATCGATTTTCCCTGGCCGCTGCGGGATGCCTGGCAGGTGTCGCTGTTTACGTCGACGCTGACCGAGGGTACGGCCCTGATCGATTACCAGTTCCAGGCCGGTACCGCCCGCGAAAGCTCCGGGCACTGGCAGATGACGGCGACCGACGATGGCCGGACGGCCATGAAGGCGTACTTTCGCTTTGATGTCGGCTTTCGGATCCCCGAGTTCCTGATCCGCTGGGGTGTCAATCGCACCTTCCCGGACCTGTTTGCCGACATGGAGGTGTTTGCCGAGCAACTGGCTGCGGCAAACGAGTGACCTGCCCACCGGGTTGCGATTTCAGCGCCCCCTGCCATGCTGTAATGGTTTCGTAATAATTGCGCGAGGGACGATCCGTGAAATTTGATTTTGTCTGGTTATTACCTGCACTGGCCCTGGCCAGCGGCTGCCTGGATTCAGGCAACAACTGCAACCCCGTAACCGAACCGCTTCGCGGCCCCTGGTCGATCCCCCTGGGCGAAACTGTGTCCATCCGCTGGGAGGCCGAGGAAACCGGCGAGCCCCACGCCTGTGTCAAACTGACCCAGCCCGACGGCAGCACGTTGTCCGTCACAGCCCCGTCAACGATTCGCAAGGGCTCAACCGCGGCCCCGGACGCAGATGCCGGCGATTTCCGGCTGTACGAACTGCAGATCGATATTGCCGGTGGCGGCGACTGGTCGTGGAGTACCAGGACGGAAACCGGCACATTCGGCGGGTCATTTGCAATCCAGAAGCCCGACACCGCAATCGAAGTGGTCGTCATCGGCGATTCCAACGGCGCCAACCTGGTGTCCGGTGCCACATCCGATGCGCTGCCCGAAAACGGCATCACCTGGAACCTGCTGCAGGCCGAACTGGCCGCCGGTGTCCCGGACGTCCTGGTCCATACCGGCGACATTTCCTACCAGCTGAGCGTACCGCTGGATACCTGGGCCTTTTTCTTTGACAATTACCAGCCGATGCTGGGACAGGTCCTGTTTATGCCGGCCATCGGCAACCACGAGTACGAATTCGCCCAGGAATTTGAACGCTACGTTGTGCCGTGGTTTTCCTTTGTTGGTGAGACCGTTATTCGCCACGGCGACACGCCGGATACGATCCAGGCCATCCCCCACGTCCTGGCCGCAGATACCGGTCCGATGCGGATCATTACGGTCAACTCCAATCTGGATGAACTGACAGACGCCGAACTGGACGAGATGTGGGGCGCGCTGGATTTCTGGCTGGCTGGTGCCGGGGACCGCTGGAAAACCGTTGTCTTTCACCACCCGATTTACACCCAGAGCCTGCACGCTCCGCACTTGGAGATGCGCGACAAGATGCTGGAACTGGATGCCAAACACGACATTCACCTGGTGCTCAATGGCCACAACCACGTCTATGAGCGTTACGAAACGCCGGAACTGCACATGATCCTCAGCGGCGGCGGCGGCACGTTCCTGTATGGCCTGGACGTGAATGACCCGATCAGCGGCGTCACCCGTGTTGTTGCCGAGCGAGTGTTCCATACGACCCGCCTGACGGTGGATGCCACCCAGATCAAAATCACCGCCACGGACCTGGATGGCAATGTCATCGACGACGCCACCATCGATCGCCGCTAGAACAGGATCAGCATATGGCAGCTAAAAAAAAGATAGACGACGCAACATATGTCACCGACCTGGTCGGCCGGATCATCGACGAATGTCCCCGGCGACTGATCGGCAGCGACGACGAACGCCGCGCCCAGGAGATCCTGGCTGACGAATTCCGCCAGCGCGGCTTTGAGCCAGCGACCGAACCGTTCCAGTACAACGAAAACCTCTACAAGGTCCTGGCCCTGCATTTTGGCCTGGGCGTCGCGGGCAGCGTGCTGTTTTTGTTTTCGCCGTTCCTGGCCCTTGCGGCCCACCTGCTGCCCGCCGTCTCGTACCTGCTGGATTCGACCAAGCAGGCATCGATCCTGCGCGAACTGTTTCCCAAGGTGTCGTCCCGGAATGTTGTCGTCAACGCCCCGGCCGAAACGGATCGCAAGCTGCGGGTGGTGTTGATCGCCCACGCCGATGCGGCCTATACCGGCTGGCTGTTTGATCCCAACGTGATCCGTCGTGGTGCCCACGGCAACTGGCCGCGTGCATTGCAGTTCTTGAACCGGCCAGTCTACCTGGCGACCATGAGCCTGTTCCTGCTGGCCGTGGTGGATGCCTTTGCCTGGCTGTCCGGTGGCCAGTGGTGCGTCCCGGCGCTGCTGCTGTACGCCGCCCTGACAATCCCGACACTGATCGGCTTTGTCGGCAATATGCAGATGGTGATCAACAACCAGGTTGTTCCGGGTGCGGCCGACAACCTGAGCGGCTGCGCCGGCCTGCTGCTGCTGGCCGATCGCCTGGACAAATACCGCAGCAAGGGTGTCGAACTGGTCTATGTCGTCAGCGGCGGTGAAGAGGCCGGATTGGGTGGCGCCTGGGCACTGCAGCAGTCACGGTCGGTCAGTTGGCGACCGGAAGACACGGTGGTCATCGCCTATGACACCGTATCCAACGGCGACCTGCGCTGGTACATCGATGGCGAAGTTGTCCGCACAACCCGCCCCGGCTGGCTGGACCACGCGCTGCTGTCAGCGGCGGCGCGCAAAAAGGCGTTTAACGATGTCTGTGGCCACGAAATCCAGTCCGGTGCCACCGACGCCGCACCGTTTATCTATGCCGGCTACCCGGGCATCGGCATCGGCTGCGTCGACCCTGACATTGGTGCGCCCCGTCACTATCACTGGCCAACCGATACCGTCGACAACATGGACGGCGACATGGTGGTCAAGTCAGCCGACTTTGTCGACGCCCTGGTTGGGGAACTGATCAAACGCCACCCGAATGGCTGACGAGTTCGACCTCCAGGCGTTTCGCGACCAGTTCACGATTGCGGGCCACGCCCGCAACCGTTCCGACCAGCCAGCGGTCATCAGCGACGACCGGCAACTGACCTATTCCCAGCTGTTCGAACGGACCAACCGCTTTGCGTCTGTGTTGACCGACCAACTGGGCCTGGTGCCCGGCGACCGAATTTGCACGATGTTGCGCAACCCGGTCCAGGCGTTCGAAATCGCCAACGGCGCGACGCTCGCCGGCTGCAGCGCCATTCCGGTCAACAACCGCTTTAACGCCGAAGAACTGGGCTATATCGTCAATGACTCGGGCGCCCGGGTACTGGTGATCGAAGCCGAGTTTGCCGATGTTGTTGCCAACATGCCGGCCACGCCAGAACTGCAGGCCACCCTGGTCATCGGCGATGATGGCGGCAACTACGAACAGCACCTGGCCCAGGCCGATGCGACGCCCCGCGCGCCGGCCAGTGCGACGGTCACGTCGCTGCGGTACACATCAGACACCACCGGCCAGCCCAAAGCTGCGCGACGCGATCTGGATTTAATCAACCAGGGCCGCTATATGCTGCGGTTTATGGAAGAGTTCGATTACCGCCCGGGCGATGTCCACCTGACCGCATGCCCGCTGCACCATACCGCACCGCCGGTCTTTGCCGGGCTGGCCCTGTCGGCCGGTGGCACCGTGATCCTGATGCAGAAATTTGATGCCATCGGCTGGCTGGAGCGGGTCGAACGCCACGGGGTGAACTCGGCGTTTGTCGTGCCGACGATCCTGCAGGCCATCGTTGACCTGCCCGACAGCGAACTGGCGCGTCGCGACCTCGGCAGCCTGCGCAGTGTCGTGGTCGCCGCTGCCCGCTGCCCGGCACCGCTGAAACATGCGATCTGCGAGCGCCTGGGCGATGTATTTTACGAATTCTATGGTTCGACCGAAGGCTCGGTCAATACAATCATGACACCCGATCAGTTCCGCCAGCGACCCGACAGCTGCGGCCGGGCCTTTCCGCTGAACGAGATCCGCGTCGTCGACGAGGACGGCAACGACTGCCCCGTTGGCACCGCCGGCGAGCTGTGGGTCAAAAACCCGTTCATCCTGGCGCGCTACGAGGGCGACCAGGCCAAGACCAGCCAGTCGATCCGCGAGGGCTACTATTGCAGCGGCGATATTGGCTATGTGGACGCAGACGGATACTACTTTATCGTCGACCGGATCAAGGACATGATCATCTCGGGCGGGGTCAATATCTATCCCGCCGAGATCGAGGCCGCCCTGCGCCAGCACCCCGGCGTCAAGGACGCCGCCGCCGTCGGCATCCCCGACGACTATTGGGGCGAGAAAGTCGTCGCATTTGTCGTGCCCACGGGCGACGGTGCCGTCAATGACGAACAGCTGCAGGCCCACTGCGCCCAGTACCTGGCCGACTACAAACGCCCCCGCCAGTACATCCTGCGCGATGACCTGCCGTACACCCCAGAGGGCAAACTGCGAAAACGGGACCTGCGGGACCTGCTGGATTAATTCCGGAAAATCGGCTGTAATCCGTTAAACTGACCGGCATGAAAACAATGACACGATTGACCATACTGTTGGCCGCAATCGTCGCTGCGGCGTGTTCCAGCGGCTCGATTTCGGTTTCCGACCTGACGCCGGTTGCGACGCCAGGTATCACCCACCTGACCGTCGCCGACGCCGGCGGTGCCGGGGCCTACCCCACTGGTGGCTACCAGACCGACCGGCCGCGGCTGGACCTGGGCGGCGACTGGCAGGCCGCCACCGACCCGACCGGTGACGGCAATGTGACCCTGTGGTCCGGTGCAGCCGCCGACGCGGTCGACTGGCAAACGGTCACGATCCCCGGCAGCATCAACCACCAGGTCGATGACTTGTTTTTCTATGCCGGTGATGTCTGGTACCGGACCACGTTCAATCTGGCCGGCGATGTCACGGCCATGCCGGTCAAACGACTGCGGTTCGAAGGCGTCTTTCGCTCGGCGCGGGTCTGGCTGAACGGATTTGAGGTCGGCGGCACGAATATTCCTTATCTGCCGTTTGAGACGGACATATCCGAGTACCTGCAGGCTGGCAAAAACGAAGTCATTGTCCTGGTCAATAACCAGATCGGCATGGACACGCTGCCATCGGTGGCGCTGATCCAGGGCAGTCGCCTGGGCTGGTGGAAATACAACGGCATCCATCGGCCGGTCTATATCGAGGGCTCGGATACGGTCCGGGTCTTTCGTACCCACGCGACGACGATCGAACAACCCGGTGGCGGTTACGCCCTGCAGGTCGACGTCGGTGTCTGGAATACCGTCGATGCTGCCAGCCGCGTCATCACCATCGAATGGCGCGGCCAAAGCACGCAGATCGATACCAACCTGCCCAAGGGTGCCACCTTTTTCCGGGCGACGTTTGCCGGTGTCAAGGCCGGTGACCTGTGGTCGCCCGGCAACCCGCAACTCAGCGAACTGTCGGTGCACCTGGCCAGCCAGCGCAACGACCGGGTCAGCTGGATGATTGGCCCCCGCACGATCACGACCAGTGGCCGCGACATCCTGCTGAACGGCGAGCCCTATTACATGCTGGGCATGAACCGGCACGAGGACCATCCCGATTCCGGCCCGACCGAGCCCGACCCCGTGGTCGATGCCGACCTGGAACGGCTGCGCGACCTGGGCGTCAACCACGTCCGCACCACCCATTACCCGGCACGCCAGGACACGTTTGCCAAGTTCGACGCCCAGGGCTATTCGTCCCAGGCCGAGATCCCGCTGTACCAGTCCCCGGCGACAATCATGAGCCGGCCCCGCGTCGCCAGCCTGGCCGCCCAGGCCCTGACAACCATGGTCCTGGCCAACTACAACCACCCGTCGATCCTGTTCTGGAGCGTCGGCAACGAAAACGAGCACTGGATCGACGAAGGCGCCGATGTGATCGAGGGCCTGCTGGCCAACCTGAAGACCCTGGATCCGTCGCGACCAACCGTCTATGTCAGCAATGTCATCCCGCTGCTGACCACCACAATCGAACGCGGCATCGGGGCAGCCGACGTCCTGGGCTATAACCAGTACTTTGGCTGGTTTTACGGCGATGTCGCCGACCTGGGTGATTTCCTGGACAAGATCCGCGACCTGTTCCCTGACAAACCGGTCGCCATCACCGAATGGGGTGCCGAGGCCAAGGGCGGCAAGTTCCTGGACGGACCGGTCCCGGACAGCGAGGATTCTGACGATCATTCCCTGAGCGAGGATTTCCAGGCCCGTTATTACGAACAGGTCCTGGCCATTTACGCGTCCCGCGACGACCTGGTGGGCCAGATGCCCTGGGTCTTTGCCGACCACTTTGTCCACTGGAAACCGATCCCGGCCGTCGGCCTGAATTACGGCGCCGATTTCATCGAACCCTGGAAACAGATCTTTGGCATTTACACGTACGACCGCCAGCCAAAGAAAGTTTTCAGCGTCCTGCGCGACGAATATCACAGATTGCCATCGGTCCTGGACGATCGCGGGATCAGCACCGGACGCTGACCCGATCGCACAACCGACCCGTGGCCACCCATTGTTGGACCCAGACCAAAGGCCACCATGCACAGCGAGTTGACTGAAATCCCCGGTTCCCGCGGCCACAGCCTGGCCGCGTCACTGGACCTGCCAAACTGCAAACCGGACGCCTGGGCGATCTTTGCCCATTGTTTTACCTGTTCCCGCAACAGCAACGCCGCGCGGGCCATCGGCGAAGCCCTGACCAGTCACGGGATCGCGGTCATGCGCCTGGACTTTACCGGCATCGGTCGCAGCGGCGGCGAGTTGGGCGACGACGGCATCAGCGGCGACATCCAGGACATCATCGACGCCGCCAACTGGCTGGCCGACCATCACGACGCACCGGCGTTGCTGATCGGCCACAGCCTGGGCGGTGCCGCCGTCCTGCGCGCCGCCATGCAGCTGGACAGCGTCCGCGCCGTCGCCACTATCGGCGCGCCCGCCGATCCCCAACACGTCCTGGACTTGATCCCCGACAAAGACCAGATCGAACAACAGGGCCAGGCCCAGGTCGATATCGCCGGCCGGCCGTTTACGATTACCAGACAGTTCCTGGACGATATGCGCAACCATCCGGTCGACCAGCTGGCCGACATGCGACGGC
>JBFJWU010000053.1:0-13593 GCA_041623475.1 bacterium
CGCGTGGGACGTCCATCGTCAGGCGCAGGCCGGACAGGCCCGCCGAGGCACCCAGCGAGGCACCCTGGCTGTCGAGCGCGGCGGCGAAGGCATCGCCGTCGCGTCGGGAGGAGGGGGTCGGTCTGTGCAGCTACCTGCTGATCGGCTTCTGGTTTACCGAAGAGGCGAACGCCAAGGCCGGGCGCAAGGCATTTATCGTTAACCGAATCGGAGACTTTGGTTTCCTGCTGGGAATGTTCCTGATTTACTGGGCCGTTGGCACACTGGATTTCGGAATCCTCGAAGGTGAGTTGCTTGGCGAGGGCAAATTTATTGCCTCGGGTGTCGCTGCCGCAGCGACACTCCTGCTGTTTATCGGGGCAACCGGTAAGAGCGCCCAGATTCCCCTGTATGTCTGGTTGCCGGACGCGATGGCGGGTCCGACACCGGTCAGTGCCCTGATTCACGCGGCAACGATGGTCACGGCGGGCATCTATATGATCTGCCGACTCAATTACCTGTTTGTCCTGGCGCCTTCGACGATGGCCCTGATTGCCGGGGTCGGCGCAGCGACGGCGCTGGTGGCGGCAACGATCGCCGTTGTCCAGACGGATATCAAGAAAGTCCTGGCCTATTCAACGGTCAGCCAGTTGGGTTTTATGTTCATGGGGGTCGGTGTCGGGTCTTTCTTTGCCGGAATGTTTCACCTGCTGACCCACGCATTTTTCAAGGCACTGTTGTTCCTGGGATCCGGCTCTGTCATCCACGGTATGGAACATGCCCACGCAGCTGATGATCCCCAGGACATTCGCACCATGGGTGGATTGGCCAAGTATATGCCGATTACCGCGTGGACCTTTGTTATTGGTACCGCCGCAATCACCGGAGTACCGCTGCTGTCCGGATTCTTTTCCAAGGATGAAATACTCTGGCGAACGCTGGCGACGGATTTCCGTAATCCAACGGTCTGGCTGGTGGGTACCATTGCCGCGGCCTTTACGGCGTTTTACATGACGCGGGTGACAATCCTCACCTTTTTTGGAACCTATCGGGGCCGACCGGATGCCGCGCTGAAGATCCACGATCCGGGCTGGCGGATGTCCCTGCCGTTGATTGTCCTGGCAGGACTGTCTGCAGGTGCAGGTTACCTGGGATTGCCCCATATTAATCCCTTCCACTGGCCCAACTTGCTGGGTGATTTCCTGGAGCCCGTATTCAGGGGGGCGAGGGTCGCGTCCGTCGACTACGTCCCGTTTATGGGCATCAGGCTGGGTGAGGCCGGCGCAATGGGGCTGTCGACGCTGGTGGCGTTTGGCGGCATTGGCCTGGCGTTTTACATGTACCTGGTGCGTGACGACCTGCCCGGAAAACTGGCACGCGGGCTGCGCCCATTCCACGGGTTGGTGGCCAACAAATACTTTGTCGACGAGATCTACGACCTGTTCATTGTGCGGCCGCTCAACGGTATCAGTCGGCTGGTGATGTTTGAACTGGCCGACCGGCGGATTATTGACCTGGCGGTTGAGGGATCGGCCCGGTTCGTTCGCGGTGTCGGCTCGATCGCCCGGCTCTCGCAAACCGGCAACCTCGGGACTTATATCGTTTATCTGGTCGCCGGCAGCATTGCTGTGTTGATCATGCTCGGCGGGCAGGGCTAGGGCGATGAGCGGCTCAATCCTGACAACGCTTGTTATCCTGCCGCTGGTCGCCGCCTTGATTGCGGCGCTGATGCCCGGGCGCGAAGAACGGGTCCTCAAGGGACTGGGCGTCGTTTCAACGCTCATCATCTTCCTGGTCAGTTGCGCCATCTACCCGATGTTCAAAGTCGGTCGCGGCGCGATCCAGATGCGCGAGTACGCGGCCTGGTTGCCGGAGTATGGCATTAACTGGAGCCTGGGGCTGGACGGAATCAGCCTGTTCCTTGTCCTGCTGACCACCTTCCTGATGCCCCTGATCATGCTGGGTTCGTGGAACAGCATCAAGGACAACGTCAAGGGTTTCGTGGTCGCCATGCTGGTCCTCGAATCGGCGGTCATCGGTACTTTTGTCAGCCTGAACCTGTTCTTCTTTTTCGTATTCTGGGAAGCCATGTTGATCCCGATGGTCCTCATCATCGGTGTTTGGGGCTCCGGCAGCCGGATCAAAAGTGCAATCAAGTTCTTTCTTTATACGGCCGTCGGCTCGCTGCTGATGCTGGTCGCGATCCTTGTCCTGTACCGGGAGTCATACGACCAGTTGGGCGGGCTCAGCCTGAACTACAGCGACCTGCTGCGGTTGCAGTTGCCGCTAGAAGCCCAGATTCCGATGTTTGCCGCGTTTGCGTTGGCCTTCTGTATCAAGGTTCCACTGTTTCCGTTGCATACCTGGTTGCCCGATGCCCATACGGATGCCCCGACGCCCGGTTCGGTCATCCTTGCCGGCGTCCTGCTGAAGCTGGGAACGTACGGCCTTATTCGCTTTGCGATCCCGCTGTTTCCAGATGCGGCCATTCAATTGGCGCCGACATTGATCGGCCTGTCTGTCGCCGGGATAATTTTCGGTGCCCTGGTTGCGTGGGTGCAGAAAGATATCAAGAAACTGATCGCATATTCATCTGTGTCCCATATGGGCTTTGTCGTCCTGGGGCTGTTTGTCTTGAACAATACAGCCGCCACGGGTGCAGTTCTGCAGATGCTCAGCCACGGGATCAGTACAGGTGCCTTGTTCCTGCTGGTCGGCATCATCTATGAGCGCCGCCATACCCGAGAGCTGGATCAGTATGGTGGCCTGGCGGCGGTCATGCCGCGGTACGCGGTCGTGTTCCTGATTGCGACGCTCAGTTCGATCGGGCTGCCAGGATTGAATGGCTTCGTCGGCGAGTTTATGATCCTGCTGGGCAGTTTCCAGTCAGGGATGGATACCTGGGTCCAGTCCCGGAATCCCGTGGTGCTGTACAGTGCCGTCGCGGCGGCAAGCGGGGTTATCCTGGGGGCCATTTACATGTTGACGTTGTACCTGAAAATGTTTTTCGGTCAGGTTACCCGGGACGAAAATCGTAACCTGCCGGACCTGACCGTCCGTGAGTCCCTGGTTCTGGCACCATTGGTTTTTGCGATGTTTGCAGTTGGTATCTATCCGGATCCGCTGCTCAAACGGATTTCGCCCAGCGTTGAAGTCATTTATTCGCGCCGGGTCAATCCGGAACAACCGGTCAGGGCACCGGCCGAAGCAAAACTGGACCGCGCCGGCAAGGTCGTTGCCAGCCGGGCAGGTGAAGGGTCAGGCCAGCCATGAACCTGGACGCTATTACTGAAACCCTGCGCCTGGCGGTCGTCCTGCCGGAAATTATCCTGGTCGCAACGATCCTGATGGTGCTGATGATTGACGCGTTCAGCGACAACGACGATGCGACCGGAATGGTCTGGCTGTCGATCATTGGCACGGCCGCAGCCGGCATTGCTGCCGCCGGGATACCGGTGGACGGCAATGCCTGGTTTACAGGGCTTGTCGTGGCCGACAAGCTGCGCCGGTTCTTTATGGTTGTCCTGGCGATTGCGGCTGTCACTGGCCTGATGATGTCCCGCGATTACCTGAGCCGTTTTACGTTGCCGGACGGCGAGTACCTGGTGCTGTACCTGTCGAGCCTGCTGGGAATGTTCATCATGGTGACTACGACCCACCTGGGCTTGATGTTCCTTGGCTTGGAAATGATGAGCATGCCGCTGTACGCTCTGACCGCATTTCGCACAAACGACCTGCGGTCCGGCGAAGGCGCCCTGAAATACTTTTTCCTGGGCAGTGCGGCGGGCGCAATGTTCCTGCTGGGCTCGGCGTTTATCTATGGACAGTTCGGATCTTTAGACATCGTCCAGGCGTTTGCAGCCTGGGAGCCGGGTACCGGTCCTGAAGCCACAGTCGGCCTGGCCTTGCTGCTGACCGCCGTCGGCTTCAAGCTGGCGTGGGTGCCGTTCCACCCCTGGAGCCCTGACGCATACGAAGGTGCGCCGGCTCCTGTGACGGCATTCATGAGCACCGCGGTCAAGGTTGCCGTTGTTGGTGCCGGTATTCGAATTGCGATGGCAGCCGGTGACCTGATGATTGAGTTCCAGTCGGCCCTGGAAGCTATTGCCATTATCACAATGGTTGCCGGAAACCTGATCGCCCTGACCCAGGACAACATCAAACGTATGCTGGCCTACAGCTCCATTGCCCACGCCGGTTACCTGGCGATCGCATTTATGGTTTCGACACCTGGCGTTTTTGCGGCTGCCTCGTACTACGTTCTTGTCTACGCATTGATGAACATCGGTGCCTTCGGCGTCCTGATCGGGCTGTCCCGTGACGGGGTCGAACTGGAGTCATTTGAGGATCTTCGTGGCCTTGGTCGTCGTCGGGGCGGAGCTGCGGTATTGCTGGCCCTGTTCTTTGCCAGCCTGTCCGGGATCCCCCCGCTGGCTGGCTTTACGGCGAAATTGTTCCTGTTCGGCGAGGCCGTTCGCGCGGGCGCCACAGAGCTTGTTGTCGTCGCGGTCCTGGCCAGCGCGGTTGGTGCCTATTATTATCTGCGTCCATTGGTACTGATGTTCCTGGAAGACGGGGAAGACCGGGCTGCGGACACGACATCCCCCCTGGTGACCGCAGTCAGCATGGCCCTGGCGGCAATCCTACTGGTGCTCGGCCTGTTGCCCGGCTGGGTCATGGACCTGGCCCACGGCGCGGCCAGCCAGTTACTCGCCGGTGGATGACGTTCCGGATCTGAAGGCGGCAACCGCAGATCCAGATGGACCTATGGTGAGCCGCCGCATCGCCCGGACCCTTAAGCGCGCGGATGCAGTCCTGATCCCTGGGTGCGCACCTTCCTGACATGATCTGGTTCATCGCTCTGTTGATATTCCTGAACGGTTACTTTGTCGCGGCCGAGTTTGCATTGGTCCGGCTGCAGGCGGACCCGGCTCACAGTTTCACCCGGTCCGAGTCATTGCGCGCACGGATCGTGCGACGGATGTTACGAAACCTTGATGCCTACCTCAGTACGGCGCAGCTGGGCATAACCTTTACCAGTATCGCCCTGGGGTCAATCGGCGAGCCCTATGTGAGCGGCATCCTGGAACAGCTTTTCGCTGACTATTTCCCGTCCATTGATCGCCTGGGTCCCGGCGTCAGTTTCGGCCTGGCGCTGTCGTTTATCACAATGGTCCAGATCATCATTGGCGAACAGGGTCCCAAAAGTTATGGAATTCGTTCGTACGAGCGGGTTGTCGGCATGACCGCGATTCCGATGGAAGTCATCTATCGAGTGTTCTTCCCGATTATCACCCTGATCAACTTTGGCAGTCTGGTCGTGGTTCGTCTGCTGGGTGGTTCCGTCGACAATGAAGGTCACAGTGTGTCTGAAGAACAGCTTCGGGTCCTGTTGCTGCAGGGCAGGCATTTCGGATCAATCTCGGAACGGGAGCAGCGAATTATGGTCAACGCCATGAAGCTGGAGCACACCGAAGCAAAAGAGATCATGGTGCCCCGTCCCGACGTGTTTACAGTCCAGGCAGAAACCACGATTGCTGAAGCACGTCCCGTCGTGCTGGAAACCGGTCATTCCCGGATTCCTGTCGTGGACCCCGACCTGGATCATTGCGTTGGGTTATTGTTCGCCAAAGATCTGCTGACACCCGACATCGACGAATCCCAGCCGGTTGGCAATATTGTTCGCCAGCCAATGTATGTCCCGGATTCGATCAGTGCCGAGAAGCTGTTGTACATGTTCCAGACCCGCAGGGCCCATATGGCCATTACCGTGGACGAGTTTGGCGGGTCCAGCGGTATCGCGACACTCGAGGACATTATCGAAGAACTGGTTGGTGAAATTCATGACGAGTTTGACCCGGTTCCATCCCAGTTGCTTCGGCCGCTTGGCGAGAACCGCTGGCGCGCCAGTGGGATGTTGAAAATCGACGACCTGGAGGAAACGCTGAAAGTGGACCTGGAGACCGACCAGGACACACTGAGCGGCTGGATCACCAGCGTCAAGGACGGTTTTGCCCGCCGTGGCGATTTTGTCGCCCACAGCGGATTCGAATTTGTCGTCGAATCGGTCGAACGCCACCGTATCGCCAGCGTCCTGATTCGTGAGGCACCTGTTTCCGACAACGACTAGTTTGCCGTGCTGGCAGCATACGCCCCGGACTTGATACACTAAGTGCAGTAATCGAACGCCCGTTCTATCTTGGGCGTACAGTTGTTTTCCCAATTGCGGAATCGAGGAATATTTTGACCACTTCAGCTGCGTCGTTGCCGCACCACAAGCACGACGATATTGTTTATCCCGGGACCATTCCTTTTATCCTGATTCATCTTTCTGTCTTTGCCGCGTTCTGGACCGGTGTCAACATGGTTGACATCTGGATCTGCCTGGCGCTGTACTGGATCCGGATCTGGGGCATTACGGCCGGGTACCATCGTTACTTTTCCCATCGAACCTACAAAACCAGCCGCTGGTTCCAGTTTGTCCTGGCGTTTGTCGGCGGTGCGTCAGCCCAGAAAGGGGCAATCTGGTGGGCCTCGATCCACAGGCGACACCACAAGTACTCGGATACGGCCTACGATGTCCATTCGCCGCGGCAGCATGGATTCCTGTATGCCCACGTCGGCTGGATTTTCGCCGAGCGCAATGACAGTGATGAGCTGGACTTGTCCAATGTCGGTGACCTGACCCAGTACCCCGAACTCATGTTCCTCAACAAGTACCAGCACCTGCCCGCGATTCTTGTGGGGACAGCTGTCTGGTTTTTCGCGGGTTGGTCCGGTCTGGTAATCGGGTTCCTGCTGAGCACCGTCCTGACGTGGCACGGCACGTTTTTCATCAATTCAATGGCTCATGTCCACGGCAACCAGCGTTACGTCACTGGTGACGACTCCCGAAATAACTGGTGGCTGGCGTTGATTACCCTGGGCGAGGGATGGCATAACAACCACCATTATTACCAGTCGTGCGCCCGCCAGGGGTTCCGCTGGTGGGAAATCGACGTGTCCTATTACTCGATCAAGCTGCTCCAGTGGATGGGGATCGTCTGGGAGGTCAAAGAACCCAGCGCCGAGGTTATCGCGGGCGACCGCCGCCTGCCGGGGCCAATCAGCGCCCGTGCCAAGGAAATCTACGCCGCGATGGCCGAGTCCGTGGACGGATTTGCCGACAAGGGGCGTGGTGTCCTTGATACAGCAGGATCCCGCTGGGACCATTTCACGGAAACCGGCAAGGTTGCTGTACGGGAAGCAATGATCCAGGTGTCCCAACGCTTCGACGAAGTCAGCGAGGGGGTCTCGGAAAAGGTTGAGCCTGTCAGAGTCGCTGCTCGCGAGGCAATGGCGCAGGCCTCCGAAGCTGCTGGACACGCCCGCAACCAGGCTCGGGAAGTCCTGGAAACGACTGCCGAAGCACTGGATCCGAACAAAGCAGCCTACGACGTCGACTGACCTGTTCGCCAGGCTGATGTTGCTGTCGTGACTACGATCTACCATCAAAAACGGCACCGTCCGTAGCGACTGAACACATTCGGGGATTCTGTATTCGGCCAAACCTTGATTCCGGGATGGCAGAACCGATATAATCCGGTTTAAATCCACCTTTTATATCACCCGGAGCAAAAACAATGCGTGTTCGTTTGGCCTTGACCGGCTTTCTTACCCTGTCGACCGCCGTCGCTTGCGGCGACTCGCGTGAGTTTACTGTTGGTGTTACACGTCCCTTGCAGGTAATCAGCATCAGTCCTTCGGGCGATTTTCCTGCTGGTGGTGCCGACAATGTCGCCCGTGACGCGCTGGTCGCGGTCGTCTTTTCCGACAACGTGGTTGAATCGACAGTTACCGGCGGTGGCATCACACTGCTCAATGGTTCCGATACGGTAGAGTCGGTCATTACTTACGATGCCGAGTCATTCACGGCAACGTTGGCACCTGCCAGTCCACTGACGTTTTCAACCGTTTATCACATTGTTGTCGACCGCACCGTCATTCGGGTGGATGATGAAGCTGTCCTGGCACAGGAAATTGACCAGTATTTCAAAACCGAAGATCCGCCTTCCCTGGCGATCTCATCAGTCTTGCCTGGCCACGGTTCAACCAGTACCGGATTAATCGTCGACAGCGACGGAAACACACAGTCGTTGGGGAACCGCGTCGCCCTGCCTGTCACTGCGACATTCAGTGAAGGCCTCAATTCGGGCAGCATTAATGAAGCAACCTTTTCGCTGGTCCGGGTCACGGATCAATCAGTCCTGCCTGCGACAATCACGCTGTCGTCCAGCGACGCTGCTTTCGCGAACGAATTCGGCGAACCACTGAGGACGAACGACATCGCGACCCTTGTCAGCGACGAATTGTTGCATCTGAGTACAGAATATGAATTGCAGGTTTCCAGTGGCGTGGACTTACTGCGCAGCGCCCGTGCGACGACCGAAGGCGGATGGATCGAGCCAGGATTTCAGGCGTTTACCCTGCGGACACCAGACCCGAATCCACTAAGCCTGCTGGCTGCGTTGCCGGGTGCTGGCAGTCGGGGAATCGGAAATGTCGTCTATTTTGACGGCGTCTCATCTGTCGCAGCGGGCGAAGCGTCCATCTTTGGAAACAGGGTCAGTCGTGAGGTCACAATTGTCTTCAGCGAATCCGTGTCAATCCAGTCTTTTGCAGCCAATGTCCAGATCCTTGAGGCCGATAATGACGGCGTTGCCGGTGCCTTAACGGTTTCTGGTTCCTGGGTGGCGACGGCATCGGATGGCAGCACATTACCCTGGCGTCGAACAGATACCTGGACCTTTTCGCCCAGCGAACCTTGGAACCTGTCTGCAAACTACGTCCTACGAATCGGTGCCGACCTCGAGTCCTGGCGCGCGACGGCAACCGGCGGGCGAATCGGAATTAACCTCGACCTGGACTGGGAATCTCGCCATCCGCGCGATTTCGTTGTAACCAACGTCTGGCCCAGCGACGGATCGACAAATGTCGGAACACTCCGTTATTACGACAGCACTACCGCAATCGCCGTGGCGCCGGTAACGAGTTACGTCCTGACGCAATTCGGAAATTATGCGACCGCACCGGTTGTGGTTCGATTCAGTGAATCCGTCGATCGGCAATCAGCAATTGATGGCATTACCGTCTTTCCCGCAGACGAATTCGGAAACGCGACAACCATCACGCCAATTAACACGATCCTGGTCTTTTCGGGGTCCGGCTCCCAGGCGTGGTCAGCCACGGACGTTGTTACGATTGTGCCCGATCACAATGCAGATGGAATCGAGGACTTTTGGGAATTAAGTGGTGACTACCTTGTGGTGATCGATGGTTCCGTAAAAAGCTATCGTGCGACCAGCGAAGACCTGGGCGGTATCCTGGCCGGAGAATTGAATAACGACACAACCATTCATTTTGAAATCGCCCATCCGGCCGGCCTGCTTGTAAACAGCAACGTTCCATCAACAGACGGGACCAATGTTGGTATTTTGACTCCGGACCTCTTTGGAAATTCGGCCACCTTTGAAACCGTCATCAAATTTTCGGAACGATTGTCGGCAACCAGTCTGCCGGCGATTCGCATTCTGGATGTCACAAGCGGCACGGACCTGACCTCGGGATTTACTGTTTCGTTCGAAAACAGCGGCATCGATCCCTGGCTTAACGATGACATCATACGAATCGCAAATTCAGGTTCCCTGATGGATATTGACCTGTCGCGAAACGTGCGGGTCCACGTTCCGGATTCTGTCAAATCCTACCGGGCCACATCGGAATCGGGATGGCTGCCATCGGATCTGGTTGTCGACTGGGACGTTGCCGACCCCCTGCCCCTGTTTCTGGACCGGACAAGCCCTGGCGACCAGGTTGAACTTTCTGATGCGGAATTGAACGACTGGTCTATCGCTGGATACAGTTCGGTATCACCAGGTGACGGGGTCAGTGGATTCACGATCGATCTGGTGTTCAGCGAGCCCGTTGATCCGGCCAGTCTGGCAGCGAACCTGGTTGTTTACGAAAACGGCCTTTTGCCCGTCGCCGGAGCAATATCGTACAGCGGCGGAAATACGACAGCTACGTTTACGTCCGCCTCGGTTTTAGGGCTTTCAAGTTCATACTCGGTTGAATTGACAGGTGGAAATCTACTGATGCCGTTCGCAGGTGTCGCATCGGTGCGTGGCGTTAATGTCCAGGACTGGTATGACCCCGCCGACGACTACGGCGGTTACCTTGACGGGGACCACAACGTTATTTTCTCAACTCCGGATCCGGCCGATATCATCCTGTCCGGGATTACCCCGCCGGTTGATGTCACCGGTTACACCGACAATATTACCCGCGGGGTTTCAATTTCCGTACAGTTCAGCGAACCGTTGTCATCTTCAGTGGTTTCATCACCGGGGTCCTACGTTCGATTGGTTAATACGGACGATGCCAGCGTCGTCGCCGCAACGTACACGATGGCTTCTTCGAACCGGCGAATTGTGATTGATCCGGTTGCCGAACTAGACTTTTCGACGGTCTATCGACTCGATCTGGAAACTGGTGGTCCAATTCGCAGCTGGCGTGCCAATGCATCGGGCGGCGATTACGACGGCAGCAATGCGTTCTACTTCAAGACGTTGGATCCAGCTGTGTTGACGATCTGGGCGACGAGTCCCAGCGATACGGAGGACGGGTTCGGGATTTCGGTGTCTGATGTGGGCATTACCGGTCAATTGCAGATCGTCTTTAACGAGCCGATCGTACGATCAACCTTTGAATCGTCATTTCAAATGGAATCATGCGGGGCCAGCTCTGCTGGTTGCGAACTTGACGATCCGGCGGCACCTAGCGACCCGGTTACGGGCCTTGCGTTCAGCTATGCGTTTTCTGACCAGAAAGTCAATATTGATGCAGGCGTATTGAATTACAACACCTACTATCAATTCAAGGTAACCGGGGGATCGACGGGTGTCCTGAGCGTATCTGCGGCGACAAATTGCAGCAGTAGTTGTGAAGACGGATTTCTGCCGACGGATTACCTGGTGTTGTTCCGGACGCGTGAGGCACCCCCCCTGGATGTCGATTCGGTGACTCCGGTCGAAGGTTCAACCGGGAATCCAATAGACACGCCGGTCATCGTCCAGTTCTCTGCAGACGTGTCCGTAGGGACATTGACAGGAAGCTCATTCTTCGTCACCGATGTCAGTAACAATCAACTCGTGCACCGGTTCGGTGACGCGACAACCGATGCTTTTTACAGTTCCGGCTTCACGGCGCAGATGGTTCTGCCGACCAACGCACTACAATTTGACACCCAGTACGATATCGTCGCCCTGTCGTCGATCCGCAGCACCGACGGCAGGTTCCTGGCCACGGACCGGCGAATGACATTCCGTACCAAACTGGCATCTTTGCTAAGCCGGACGGACCCCGATGATGGCGAAAAGAATGTCGAGGTTACTTTGCAAAACCGGCCGGAAAACGCCGGCAGTATCACGGTTGTTTTTGACCAGGCTGTAACCCTCGAGTCGGTTGCGACCTTGGACAGTGCCTTGCAGGTAACTTACGAAACCGCGCGCGGTGTGGTCAAGTTAACCGGGGAATTTGTAACCACCGCCACCGAATGGCAGTTCATACCTGACTCGTTCTGTACACCCGCGACGACACCCCTTGAGTTGAATGCGACTTACTATGCCCGCCTGGACAATACAGTCTGGGCCGCCGATGGCAGCGCCCAACTGGGCAGCGTTTTCAATTGGACGTTCGATACCAGTTCAGATCCGAAACTGGCTGCGATCGAGGCGACCAGCGGGGTCCCCGGATTGCCGGACCTGGAGATCGATCTGGTGAACGATACCGACTCACAGAACGGTGAAGGTGCGGATGATGTTCCGATCGGCAGTTGGATCGAAATCAGTTTCTCGAGGGCTATGGATGGCGCAACAATCGACTGGACCGTGCCTGCAGATCCTGACAACGATACGTTAAGGGTCGTTCGCTACGACGGCTCTTATATGGATCTGTTCAACGTTACGGTTAACAGCGACGATATTCGCTTTCAGGTCGAGGACCCGGACTATGCTGACATCCTGGCCGGCGGCAACATGGCGTTCAGCACAACGTATACGATCGAGCTTGACGAAATCATTGCTGATACAAGCGGTAATCCGCTGGACGGGGATTACGAGTTGACATTCAAAACGAGTGTTGCTCCGCGGGCCTGGTTGTTGCCGGCTGCGGGTGACGGCAACAACAAAGACCAGAAATACGCTCCGTCTATTACATTCAGTACGGAAATGGTTGCCACGTCGATCGATGATTCAAACCTGTACCTTTGCGAAGGGTCGGGAACCTGCACGACATTTGTTCCGTCGCTGCTTGATTTTGGTGAAGACCTGTTCAGCGCAGCGTTGATTCCAACGCCGATCATGGCTGCATCGACCGGTCACACGTTCTTTTTGGTTGTTGGCGCTGACGGTCCGCGAGACCGGCGGGGCAATCCGGTCCCCGGGGCGCCCGTTGGCACCAACTATACAAAACAATTCGGTTCAACAGCAAACGACAATGGCACGACAACACTATCGTGGACCGCACGGTACCCGGCGTCCGGCGGGTCGGCGGCTGGTGGCGGACCAATATCGCTGGTCTTGACGGAAAGCAACACAATTGCCGATGTTATGGCGACCAGGGTCGACCAGAGTTCGTTCTGGGTTTTCTATGATGCCGGTCATGCCTTGCCGGTGACCGGCCGGGTCTATTATGACCAGGTCACTGGCGCGGCCGTCTTTGTGCCCGCTGATGGTGTCTATTTCAATGCCGGGCAAACCTACTTTGTCGAAAATAACAGTTCCCTGGCTTCGTCGATTCGAAATGAATGTACGAACTGCGCGGATTACACGTTTGTAGGCGAATCAGTCGCGCCGACTGTTGCGGGCATTGCCCCCGCGGGTGCGGCGGAGCCGGCAACAACAAACATTGTTGTCACATTCAGCGAACCGGTTCGGCCGGCGTCATTATCGGCAGGTGTTACAGTCGAGGACAGCGGCTCAAATGCTGTTGCGGGTTCATGGCGTACCTTGGGCAGGCGAGCAATCTTTGACCCGGATGATCCAGTGCGTGGTGGCGAAACCTATACTGTATCGGTCCTGGCGACGGTTGTTGACCTGGCAGGAAATGCGTCAGGGACTTCCAGCCAGTCGTTTACTATAGAGTCGGGGGCGCCATCCGTGGTCAGTATTGATCCGGCTGATGCGTCAGGTTATGCGACGACATTCAGCACGGTAACCGTGACATTTGATGAGGATGTTTCACCAGGCAGTGTCACCGCAAGCCTGCCAGGTGTGTCGGCAACGATTCCTGGTTCTGTTCGGTTGACGCTGAATGGCGTTGTCGATCCACTGGACCCGTTGGATGTCACCAATATGGCCGCCGAGGTTTCAACCTGTACATACGTTCGGGACAACGTCGTTGAAATCGTTCCGTTGCAGGGCCTGGCCGATGCAACGACCTATGCGCTGGGTATTTCCAGTTGGGTTACAGACCTTGGTGGTACAGCGCTGGGTGTGCCGTCGTCAACCAGTTTTACAACTGTACCGTGATGCAGATCCGGGTCAGGCCCGTACTGCTGGCGGGAGCCACCGCGGC
>JBFJWU010000054.1:0-13558 GCA_041623475.1 bacterium
CCGGCGGGTACGATTCGCTTTGACAACCTGCTGGGAATTACCTACTTTCAGGACTTTTACAAGCACAACGCCACCGTCTTTGGTGCCGTCCCGTCGCTGCATGTCGGCTACCCGACAGCCGTTGGCCTGGGTTTCCTGGGGTTCCGCAGCCGGGCCTGGAAGATTTACGCATTGACGATCCCCACCGGTGTCGCATTTTCGGCGTTCTACCTGCAGCACCATTACCTGCTGGATGTGATCGCCGGGATCGCCGTTGGCGTGCTGTCGTTTGCAATTGTGATCTTTGTCCTTCATCGCAAGCAGTGGGACGGAACACTGGCCGGCTACTTTCGCCTGTGGCACACCGTCCCGGACGATTTCGAGGCGCCGGCCTGACCCACGGTCTAATTTCACACCCTTGCGAAACGAATCATGCGCGGTGACCTGAATCCACAGATGCGCAAATTCGACGATCTGGGGCATGCTGAACACCATCTATGGAAGCGGTAATTGACTGGATCCTGGGCCAACGCCTGACGGCGACGGGCCGCATCATCAGCGCCCTTTGGCCGATGGTCGCCCTCTTTTCGTATTTCCTGGTCGGCATGATTGCCTTTGCGATTCGCAATGCCATCAAAGGCCCCTGGGAGGACGAAGAGGTCGCGTCCCGTGGGTCAACGATCTTTGCCGGCATGTGGTTTCGCCAGTGCTTTGCCTGGGTCATGCTGCCCGTCTGGGCGCTGCTGAAACGATCAGGCCTGCCGGCCAACGCCATGACGACGCTGTCTGTCCTGCTGGCCATCGCATCCGGCGTCGCTGTCGCTGCGGGACGGTTTTCGCTGGGTGGCTGGCTGTTTATTTTTTCCGGTTTCTGTGATTTTTTTGACGGCCGGATCGCCCGCTTTACCAATACAGCCAGCAAGGCCGGGTCTGCCCTGGATTCGATCCTCGACCGCTACAGCGACGCGGCGATCCTGGTTGGCCTGGGCTGGTACTATCGGGACAGCTGGGTCCAGTTTGCGGTCATGGTCGCCCTGGTCGGGTCATTGCTGGTGCCGTATGTCCGGGCCAAGGGCGAATCGCTGGGGGTATCGGTCACCGTCGGCCTGATGCCCCGGGTTGAACGGATCGTCTATCTGGGTGTCAGCGTCGCCCTCAGCCCCATTATCGAAGCGATCCTGGTCCCCGACGACCCCGCGCCAATGCACCGGCTGGCCATCGCCGGCATTGTCCTGTTGGCCATCTCGACACAGTTGACGGCCGCGCAACGGTTCATCTTCCTGATGCAGGAGCTTAGTGGCCAGGCCCAGAAACTGAAGATCCGCCTGGGACAGGGCAGCCTGTTCCGAAACGTGGTCTCGGCGGCCATTGCTACTGGCCTGGATTTCCTGACGGTGGTCATGCTGGTTACCAATCGCGACATGGACCCGTGGCTGGCTACGGCCCTGGGCTGTGTCGTCGGGGGCATCGCCAACTTTGTAATCAACCGTATCTGGACCTTTGCCAGCGACAGCCCTGTGCGTGCCCAGGCCGCGCGCTATACGTTTGTCAGCGCCACCAGCATGTTCCTGAATTCCGGCGGGGTCGCTGTGATCCTGTTGCTGCCGGACCTCGACTATCGCCTGGCATGGATCCTTGTCCGGGTTGCCGTATTCCTGGCCTGGAACTTTCCCCTGCAGCGGGACTATGTCTTTGCCTGGCAGGCTGACAAATCCGAGGTTCCGTTAAAATAACGGTCAAGCATTCTCCTGGAGAACACCCGCTTTTAAAGGATGACTTTGCATGATCCGCCGGACCGTCCGGATCTGGATCGCTGCAGCTGTGCTGCTTGGACCGGCCATTGCCAGTGCCAACAGCGATGCCCTGCAGCGGACCAAAGACCTGATCAACATCTTTCTCAAGGTACGCAGCGGCACTGACGCCCAACCGCTCAGCGCACCCGATCGCCGGGCCAATTGCGTCCTGTTCGGCCAGATCGATGCGTATTTTGACATGGAGACCATGATGAAATCGGCACTGGCACCCAACCTGGACAAGTTCTCCCCTGCCGAACTGAAATCGGTGACCCGCGACTTTGCCCAGATCGTCCGGTCGCTCGCGTATCCGGGGTCCGGCAAGTTTTTTGATCGCGCCAAATACACAATGAGCGGCCCATTTAACAACGGGGACCGATCCGACGTCCGGATGGATGTATTGGAACAAGGCAAGGACTGGGAAACGGAAGTCACCTATCACTGGGAAATGAAGAATGGCAAATGGATGATTGTCGATGCCAGCTTTGACGGTGATTCACTGGTCGTTGATTACCGCAACCAGTTTTCCCGTATAATCGAACAGGACGGCAAGGACGGGTTTCGTAACAAACTGAGCGAAAAACTGGCTGAGGCTGTCAAGAAGACTCCGCTGTGCGACTGATCCCGGGCCTGCTGGTAGCTGCCGTCCTGGTACTGCCGGTTGCCGGCCTCGCGCAGGAGTTTCCGCTGCACCGGGTCGACGCCCGCCACTGCGCCGGACTGGCTCTTGTTCGCAATCCCCAGATCGTCGAGGCCGAAGCCAAGGTCCAGGAATACCGCGCCCGCCTGCTGGAAATCGAAAACATCATCTACCCCAAACTGCAGGCAACCTTTACGGCGGCACCCATGTTTACCGTCGAGGCGAACTTTGACAGTACGTACAGCGACTTTGCCAACATCGACCGACGCTGGCAAAGCATTGATGACTGGGGACCCAGTACTCGCCTGGACCTGCGCCTGATCCAGCCGATCTATACGTTTGGACGCAAGGAATCCGGGGAACGGGCGGCCCAGCACAGACTGGAGGTCGAGCGGGCCCGGCTTCGTGAAACCGAGAACACGGTCGCGCTGGAGGTCCAGAAACTTTATTACATGTATCTGTACGCCCGCAGCGTCACACCGACCCTGGAATGGGCCAACCGCGAACTGATCAAGATCCGCAACAAAGCCAACGAATGGTACCAGGCCGGCAACGGCAAAGTCACCAAGGCCGACCTGGCCAAGATCGACTTTGGCGATACCGAACTGCAGTGGCTGCGGATTACGGCCCGCGATGGCATGCGCTCAACGCTGGACGGGCTGCGCCTGGCCATGGGCCTGAATTCTGACGATGAATTCATCGTCGATGTCGCCAAACTGCCGAACGTGGATGGCGTGACTGCCGAGTCATTGCCCGAACTTCTGGAAGCCGCGGCCCGGATGCGACCGGAATGGGCCCAGGTCGAGCACGGCCTGCAGGCGACGATCGCCCTGGCCGATGCCGAGCGTCTGGCGATGGCACCGACCGCATTTTTTACAGCGTTCATGCGACATGCCTGGACACCAACCCGCGACGAAGCGACCAACCCGTACCTGAATGACCCCTACAATACCCTGCGTGGTGGACTGGCATTGGGTCTTAACTTTGATGTCGATGCCGGCAAGGCCGTCGCCCGGTCCAAACAGGCCCAGGCCAAAGCAGACCAGCTGCGCGCGTTGCAGACATTTGCCTCTAGCGGCATTCCCCTGGACGTCCGTCGCCGGCACATGGAATTGATGTCTGCGATCGAATTCCAGGGCCGCACCGACACCGGCCGCCGCGCCGCGCGCCAGTGGGTGACCTTTGCCAGCACGGCGTTTATGGCCGGCGTTGGCCCGGCCCGCGACGTCCTGGACGGCATGGCCGCATACCTGCAGGCCACCCGGCGATACTACGAAAGCATCGCCGAAGTCCACCTGGCCCAGGCCAAACTGCGCTACGCCGTCGGCGACATCGCCGAACCACCCCAGTGCCAGGTGGAACATGGACAACCGAACAAGCCAACAGAATCTGAGTAACGCACGCAATCACTTGACCCGCCCCGGCTCGATTGCTAAGTTAACCTGCCGGCTGCAGCACCTGCAGTATTCGCAACAAATAGGAGCCAAGACCGTGAAATCGACCCGCCTGATTGCCTGTGCAATCGCAACCCTGTTCTGCTCGTCCGTCGCCACCGCTGCCCCGATCGATATGAAATTCGGCACCCTGGGCCCCGAGGGCAGCCCCTGGATCAACAAGTGGTACGAACTGGTCGATATTTTTGAAGCCACCAGCCCGGCTCCGGTCAAGGTCGTCACCTACCCCGGCGGCGTTATGGGCGACGAACCGGATATGGTCCGCAAGCTTAAGTTTGGCCAGTTGCAGATGGTCGGCGTCACAGTCTCGGGCATCGCCCAGCTGATGCCGGAAATGCTGGTCCTTAATATCCCCTTCCTGTTTCGCAATTACGACGAAGTCGACTACGTCATGGACAAGCTGTTGCCCCGGTTCCAGGAACTGGCGGAAAAACGCGGCCTGTACCTGATCGGCGTCATCGACCAGGGCATGATCGAGGCGTTTTCCAAGAAACTGGTCAACAGTGCCGATGAGTTCATCAAACAACGCGTCTGGATCTGGAACGCGGACCAGGTCGGGATAATGACCGCCAAGGCTGTTGATATCAACAGCGTCATGCTGCCGGTGCCCGAGGTCCTGACCAGCCTGCAGACGGGCCTGATCGACACGATGTTCAGCAGCACCACGGCGCTGGTGTCGCTGCAGTGGCACACCCAGATGAAATACTTCTATCGTTTCAAGCTGCGCTATGACCCGGCGGCCCTGTTTGTCAGCAGCAAGGCCCTGAACAAGTTTCCGGCGGACAAACGCGAAGGCGTCAAGAAAGCCCTGGTCGAAGCCCAGAACCAGACCTTTCGGCCGTTCCGCTTTGAACTGCGGGAAACCGAGGAAGAGTACGGCAAGATGATCATCGAAGCCGGCATCAAGGAAGTCACCTGGGGCGCCGAATCCGTCAAGGCGCTGGAAGACAAAGCCAAAGTCGTCTGGGACCAGATGGCCGGCGAAAACTACCCCCCCGAACTGCTCGAAGAGGTAAAAGCCACCCTGGCCGAGTACCGCGCACAGAAGTAGACGAGACGTCTGCCACAGAGACACAGATGAAGAAAAGACTTTTCCCCACCACAGAGCACACAGAGAGCACGGAGGGCGGACATGGAAAGTTTAGAAGCAGGTGGCGGGAAAAACACAGCAAATTTCAGGAAATACCCCACGGTTGCGTACGCCGTGGCATCAAGTTAGGTCCCGCACCTGCCCGTTGAGCAAGGAAATGCTGTCTGAGTGGTAACGAGTTCATTTCCTATGGCCCCAGCCAGGTGCACTTTTTGCGGAGCTTTTTATGCAAGTAAAAAGCGACCCGCCGGAGGCATCCGGGCCAAACACGATACAAGAGAACGATTTGCCACAGGGGCGCAGTGAGCAAGGAGAGATCAGAAACGGCCGGATCAAGGCCACACTCGTGCAGTTTGACGCTCGCCAACACCCATTGCTACTCTAACGGGTCTCGGAATAAACAACGTTTGAACCGGTTTTCCACAAGAAAACCCCAGATCTACTGATACGAGGAACACCCATGCACCGTATAGCTGCGGGCCTGATGGCCGCTTTGCTGATCTCTGTCACCCCTGCCCCGTCGCAGGCCGCCGAAACCCTGAGCCTGAAAATGGGCACATTGGCCCCCGAAGGCAGTCCCTGGCTGGCCGCCTGGTATGACGTCGTCAACGCGATGGAATCACGCATGCCGATCCCGGTCAAAGTGACCACCTATCCCGGCGGCGTTATGGGCGACGAACCCGATATGGTCCGCAAGCTAAAGTTCGGCCAGTTGCAGATGGTCGGCGTCACGGTGTCTGGCATTGCCCAGCTGCTGCCGGAAATCCTGGTGCTGAACATACCGTTCCTGTTCAACAACTATGACGAAGTCGACTACGTCCAGCAAAAGCTGTTTCCGCGCTTCCAGGAACTGGCCGAAAAACGTGGCCTGAACCTGTTCGCCATGACCGACAGCGGCTTTATCACCGCGTATTCCAAAAAGAAAGTCGCGACACCGGACGAATACCTGGACCAGCGGGTCTGGGTCTGGAACGCCGACCCCACCGCCGTCAAAATGGCCGAGCACCTGGGCATCAACAGCGTCATGTTGCCGGTGCCGGAGGTCCTGACCAGCCTGCAGACGGGCCTGGTCGATACGATGTTCAGCAGTTCCACGGCACTGGTGGCGCTGCAGTGGCATACGCAGATGACCTATCACTATCCGATCACCATCCGCTACGACCCCGCGGTTATGGTGACCACCAAGAAAGCAATGGACAAGATTCCACCACAGCACCGCGCCGAATTTGACCGGATTACCCAGGAAATCAGTGACGAATTCCTGCGCCCGTTCACCCTGGACCTGCGCAAGACCGAAAAAGACCTGGCCGAGGGCCTGGTTGAGGCTGGCATCAAGACCGTCAACTTTGACCCTGCCGCTGTCGAGGACCTGAAGAAAAAGGCCATGGGCCTGTGGGACGGGTTCGCCGGCACACCCGGCGAAAATGGCGCCCTCTACCCGCCCGAACTGCTGGCCGAGGTCAAGGCGACCCTGGCCGAATTCCGCAGCAAGCAGGCCAAGTAAGTCCGCTCGGGAAGTCAATGAGCAGAGAATACCTTACCCGCGCCGGGTGGCGCGGGTATTTTTTTGCCATGCCGCACCAGTGGGCGGCGATCCTGGCACTGGGCGCAATGTTGACCGCGACCGGCTGCAGCAATGATCCGGTTAATGCGTTTCCGGCCAATCCGCCCAGCAAGATCCACGACGCCCGGCCCGCCAAACTGGTCGTCCCCGATGATTACACACCGGACCGACCCTGGCCGCTGGTTGTCCTGCTGCATGGCTTTTCCGCCAACGGCACCCTGCAGGACGTGATCTTTGGCCTGTCTGACCGGGCAACCGAATACGGCTTCATTTTGGTAGTACCCGAGGGGACCGAAGACCAGGACGGCGACCAGTTCTGGAATGCTACAGACGAATGCTGTGACCAGTACGACACCGGCATTGACGATGCCGGTTACCTGAGGGACCTGGTGGCGACAGCCGCTGAAACCGTCAACATCGACCCGTCCCGCGTCTGGTTCGCCGGGCATTCCAACGGTGGCTACATGTCGGCCCGGATGGTCTGCGACGGCAGACTGCCGCTGGCGGGGATTGTGTCGCTGGCTGGCGGCATTACCCTGGACCCGGATTCCTGCACGCCGATTTCACCATTGAAGGTCCTGCACATCCACGGGACCCTGGACGATGTGGTGCCCTACGATTCAACAATGACCGAGGCCAACGAGATCGCCACCGACGTCCGACTGCGCAGCCGCGGTGCCCAGGCCACCGTCGACCATTGGGTCGACAAGTTGGGCTGCAACAACCAGATGACCAGTACGACAACCCTGGACCTGATTTCCGGCGTTGACGGTGCCGAAACCGACGACATCACCTGGACAGACTGTCCCGACGGCAGCACGGTCCGCTACTGGCGTGTGAACGGCGGCGACCACATCCTGGCCGACGTCAACGACACCTTCCGCAACAGTATTGCGGCCTGGGTCAGCCAGTAGCCCACGGCTTGATTTGGTCCACGGGTAAATACAAGGACCCGCGAGCACGGTTCAGCATTCGTACCTGAGGTCCGCCTTGTGATTTTTCACGCCATCGGAGTTGTGCCATAATCACGCGATGATTACCCCTGAACTGAAATACCTGGCAGTACTGGCGCTCTGGCAGGCAATCCTCTGGATCCCCGTCGTAATTGGCTACGTCACAACACGGGGTTACCTGCAGCCGCGGGACTATGTGACGGCGCCGACCAGTCCGCTTCCCGACTGGGTCAACCGGGCCAACCGCGCCCACATGAATGCCGTCGAGAATTTTTCGGCGTTTGCGGCGACGGTCCTGATCGCGGCGGTAATCGGCTTCACAACGCCGACAACCCAGATACTGGCTGCGGTTTTTTTCTGGGCGCGAATCGGTCACGCTGTCATTCACATTTCCGGGTTCAACCGGATGATGGCGCGGACGGTCATTTTCGGCGTCGCCAACACGGCCGGCATTATTTACAGCGGTTTGCTGGTCATACACCTGTTCACGACGGCCATGTAATTATCGGCACGCTGTGGCGCGCTGCTACAATACCGCCCCATGCCGCCACGTACCGTCAGCAATCCCCCCAATCCCTGGCAGTCCACCCACGTGGAACTGCTGGAGCCCGCCCCGGATGCCAAAGTTGAGGTGTTCGAGGAACCGGCACGGGAGATCCTCAGTGAAAACAACTCGCCCGATATTCCGTTCCGCTACAGCCTGAACCCCTACCGCGGCTGCCATCACGGCTGCGCCTACTGCTACGCCCGCCCAACCCACCAGTACCTGGGCTTTGGCGCCGGGACGGATTTTGACCGCAAGATCATTGTCAAAACCAATGCCCCGGAACGCCTGCGGGCGCGGTTTATGAAACGGTCGTGGACCGGCGACACCGTCATGTTTTCCGGCAATACCGACTGTTACCAGCCGCTGGAAGCCAGCTACCAGCTGACCCGCCAGTGCCTGCAGGTCTGCGCGGAGTTCCGCAATCCGGTGTCCATCGTCACCAAGGGTGCCCTGATCCAGCGGGATATTGACGTGCTGCAGGAACTGAACGAACGCGCCCGGGTGTCGGTCTATGTCAGTATTGCGTTCAGCGACGAGGCCATGGCCCGGGCCATCGAACCCTGGGCCAGCACACCAGCCCGGCGGCTGCAAACGATCCGCGCCCTGGCCGACGCCGGGATCCCCGTGGGTGTATCCGTGTCCCCCGTGATTCCAGGCCTCAACGAGGACCAGATCAGCCAGGTCCTGGAACAGGCCGCCGACGCCGGTGCCACAGGGGCATTCATGATCCTGCTGCGCCTGGCGCCCGAGGTCCACACCGTATTCCGTGAACGCCTGCAGGCCACGTATCCCAACCGCGTCGAAAAGGTGTTCAACGCCATCACCGACATGCGCGGCAACAACCTGACCGGCACCGGCCGCAACAACCGAATGATCGGCGACGGCCCCCGCTGGCAGGCGATCCGTGACCTGTACCAGCTCCAGGTCCGCAAACTGGGATTCCGCCACAACCGCGAAACCGAATGGATCGCCGAGGACAAGGAAACAACATTCCAACGACCGGGCGATCAGTTGTCGATGAACCTGGAATAAGAGGTTGGCCACAGAGGCACAGAGGAAGAGAAGAATTTTCCCACCACGGAGGGCACGGGGGAAAGGCAGGCGGAAGAAAAGAGTTTTCACACCACAGAGCACACAGAGAGCACGGAGACAGATAAGAAGGCCACGGATAACACGGATTTACACGGACGTTCATTCCGGAAAAGAACCAAGGAATAGATTGGACACAGAGGCACAGAGGAAGAGGAGAACTTTCACCACGGGGAACAGGGGGAAAGGCAGGGGAAGAATTGAAATAGAAAAGAAATTGCACACCACCGAGGACACAGAGAGCACAGAGAGACAGTCAAGCCAGGAGAACCTGTCCACGGATCTCAAGAATTGACACAGATGCCGGCAAAAATCATACTGCAGGATCTGGAAATACCCCACGGTCGCGCACGCCGTGGCAAACCATCAGACCCCGCACTTTCCCGTTGAGCCACGGGGAACTGTCTGAGCGGCAGCGAGTTTTTCCCGTACCGCCCCAGCGAGGCGCACTTTTGCGGAGCTTTTGTGCGAGCAAAAGCGACCCGCCGGAGGCATCCGGGCAATAGAAAACAAAGATTGGCCACAGAGACACACTGGATCCGGAAAGAAAAGAGCTGTTCACCACGTGGACAAGGGGAATGGCAGGAGGGCGGAAAAGAGCTTCCCACAATAGAGAACACAGAAAGACTGGAAAGAAAGCCCGCCCGGCAGGGCATGCCGCGACCCGCCGGAGGCATCTGCGGATAATTGCCATGCAGACACAGCAGAAGAAAAAGATCTGCACCACGGGGAAGAGGACAGGAGGTTATAGACGATTCCCCAATTGGTCATACCACCCGCCCCCACCCCAAATTTGACACATAGTGTCACGCTCCGTTAAACTCTCCAGAATTGAAACGGACTGGTCAGTCCGGGGTAGTTTTGCCCCGCCTGCCAGGCCTGAACCGACGATGGACGAATGACCAAACCCCGACTGCAACCGGTCGATGCCGCGGACCCGGGCGAGATTACCGTATCCGGGCGATCCGTCGATGACGTGATTCGTTACGTGTCGGCGTACCTGGCGACGCTGCCCACAGACGGGGCACCGATCCTGGCCGATGCCGTCGACGGCATTGCGTCGCTGGCTGACCGCTGGCGGGATGCCGACGTCAATATGGACCGCGAAATGCCCACACTGCTGGAAGCCGCATCGAAAATTGCAGCCGAATACGAATTCCCCGTGGGCGAACTGCTGACCCAGGTGGCCCGCATCGGCCAGCGCAGCAGCACGGCCCGCGTCGGTGAACATACGACCGACACCCGAATCCTGGATGCCGCCTATGCGGTTTTTGCCGAAAAGGGATTCTACAGCGCCACCGTCGACGAAATCGCCGAACTGGCCCATGTCGGCAAGGGTACCGTGTACCGCCACTTTGAATCCAAGGAAAACCTGTTCCGCCGGGTCGTCGACGACAAGCTGCAGGACCTGCTGAGCGGGATCCAGCGCGGCTTTCGTGATGCGGAGGATGTCCTGGGTGGCATCCGCCGCGGAGTCAAGGCGTACCTGTCGTTTTTCCAGGAGCACAAGGATTTCTACCGGATCCTGATGTTCGAACAGCAGGGGTTTGGCAGCGGCTTTCGCGCCCAGTACATCGACGGGATTGTGTCCAACGTGCCGCTGATCCGCGATATGGTTGTCGACGGCGCCGAAGGCGGCCGCCTGAAACCCCTGGATGATTTTTATACGGTCTTCTATGGCCTGGTTGGATTTGTCGACGGCGTCATCCACAAGTGGTACCGCAACAATTGCGAAGGATCACTGGAGGACGAACTGGACACGATCCTTGAAGTACTTTTTTACGGGTTCGTCAGTAACGGACCCCATAACGCCCCTGGCGACGGACCGTCGCACACCTGATCACCTGAAAGGCTGAAGTTCATGTCTGACACGCAGAACCTTGCGTCAATACCCGACCTTATCCTGATGCGGACTGACCAGTCCGTTCTGGACCAATCCAGGCGCATCTGGGTAGAACTGACCCGCCCCTGGGACGAGCGCTGGCGGGGCTTTGCCGGCTGCTGGACCACCGATCCCGGCGTTGCCGCGACAATCCCGGCCGATATCCGGGCGGCGGGGCCGGTCGCGGCCAACCTGCCCGGGGTCGTGGTCCGATCTGTTGCCGAGCTGCGGGACACACAGACTGCACAATTCATCATCTGTTGTAGCGAAGATGCCGCCGGTGCCAGCGGTCACGATGGTGCCCTGGTCATGCTGCAGGCCGCGGCCGACCACCCGGTCCCCTGCTGGATCCGCGGTGGTATTGGCCCCGAGCTGGCCGCAGCAGCCCGGCTGCTCGGCGTCGCCGGGGTCCTGGCCGAAGAACTCGTCTGGCCCGGCATCCCCGGCCTGCCCGCAGACTGGCAGCAGATATGGCAGTCCGGTGCGGCCAGGGAAACGCGTGTATTTGGTGACCGGGAACCCATCCGGTTCCTGGCCCAGCCGGGGTTCAAGGTTACCCGCGCCACCCGCCAGGCGGTTCTGGACCCGCAGGACTGGCAGAACTTTGTCACCCGACTGCGGGCCACACCGGACCAACCCGGCCCCCGCGACCGCTGGCTGCCGGCCGGCGGCGCCACCGGACTGGCCGGCGCGCTGGACCTGCAGGGTGACCTGTGCCAGCGCCTGGACTGGCTGGCCGACCGCGCCACGGACCTGGCCGACCGGGCCCATGGGGCATGGCCGTGGCAGGCCGGCAACCAGTGGGCCCGACGGACCGGTACCCGGTTACCTGTGTCACAGGGCCCGATGGCCAACGTCGCCGATGTTCCTGAATTTGCCCGGGCGATTGCTGAATCCGGTGCCTTTCCCTGGCTGGCGCTGGCCAGCACACCTGAAGCACCGGTCCGGGAACTGCTGCAGCAGACCCGCGAGCAACTGGCCAATAAGCCCTGGGGCGCGGGCCTGATCGGCATGACCACCAACGGATTCCTGGACATGCATATCCAGTGCTGCCGTGAGTACGGCGTGGAATGGCTGCTGCTTGCGGCCGGCACCGTTGACCTGGCCCTGCGACTGGAACGGGACGGCTTTCGCGTCGTCCTGCACACACCGGCACCAGAGATGCTGGCCGCTGCCCTGGCGGCGGGACTGGACCATACCGTCTGGGAAGGACGCGAGGCCGGTGGCCATGTCGGAGTCCTCAACTCGGCATCCCTGTGGCAGCACAACATCGCAACCCTGAGGTCCAGCGGCAGCCCGTCCGCGGCGGTGCTACTGGCCGGCGGCCTGGGCACCCGCAACGGCGCGATCGCCGCCGCGCCGTTTGGCATTTCATTGCTGGACGCGGGTGCAGCCCCCGGGCTGCAGATCGGCTCGGCGTACCTGAACACGCACGAGGCCGTTGCAACAGGTGCAATTCGCCCGACATACGGCAGCGCCCTGGCCCAGGCCCGGCGCTCGCTGGTCGTTGGCGAATCCATCGGCGCGCCGACCCGCCTGCTGGACACCGGACGGGCCCGGCAGCTTGCCGAAATGGAGGCCGAGATGGCCCGCAACAACGTCAAGCCGTCCGAACGCAAACACCGCTTTGAAAAGGAAAATTTTGGCGGCCTGCGACTGGCCGCCAAGGCCGAGCGCATTGTCATCGATGACAACGGTGCGCAGCTGCTGGCCGTAGACGATGCCACCGGTGTCGCCGAAGGGCTGTTCCATATGGGCTCGGTGGCCCAGCTGGAACTGCCGAAAACGATTGAAAACCTGCACGCCGCGGTGACATTGCCGCTGGCGGCAGCCAGTGAACACCAGATCAAGGTCAAGGAGACCCCGATGCCCGCACATGATTTCCCCGAACACGCCATTGCCATCGTCGGCATGGGCCTGGACCTGCCCGGCTGTGGCTCCAGCGAACAGCGGTTCCGCGACATGCTTTGGTCCGGTGACAGCGCCATCGGCCCGGTACCCGACGACGTCTGGAACAGCGACACGTTTTTTGACGAATCCGGCAGTGACCCGTCACGGGTCTATACGCGCATCGGGGCGTTTTTGGAACCGTCCGAGTTTGACAGCCGCAAATACCGCATCCCCCCGGCGGTCGTCGCGGCCCTGGATCCGGCACAGATCCTGGCCATCCGCCTGACCGACCTGGCCCTGCAGGACGCCGGCTACCCGGATGCCGATGCCGCGCGGGAAGCGACCGATGTCATCCTGGGCATCGCCCAGGGCGATATGCGCGCCCGCACCGAAAGCCGGATTGTCCTGGATGCCCTGGCGCCGGCCGGTGCCGGGCCGCTGGCCGAGGCCGCTGAATCGCTGCTGGGGTTCAGTCTGCCCGAGTCCACCAAGGATTCAATGCCCGGCGAGCTGGCCAATGTCACCGCCGGTCGCGTTGCCTCGGTGTTTGATTTCAAGGGTGCCAACTTTACCGCCGATGCCGCCTGTGCAAGTTCGCTGGCCGCCATCAGTACCGCTGTCGATCGCCTGCGGCTGGGCCGTTGCGACTGGGCTGTGACCGGCGGCGTCGACCGCAA
>JBFJWU010000055.1:0-13416 GCA_041623475.1 bacterium
CGCCCTGGGTGTGCTGGCCAGGTTCCCGTTGATGACGGTCCAGGTCATTGCAGGGATCTACTGGCAGGCATTTCGCCTGTGGCTGAAGAAGACCCCATATTTCGAACATCCAGATAACCAGTTGCCCCAGGAGGCATAACGTGGCAAAGAATCAAGCAACGATCGCAGAGTGGCGCGCGCACGCGCCAACCCGGTCCACCTGGACCAACAGGGCATTCAGGCAAGGTGTGTGGCGGACTCTTGAGAACCTCCAATCCGGTCGTTTAACCATCGTTGATCCTGACGGAGTCGGCGAATTCGGTCCGGCCAATGCAGCGTTGGTCGCAACCATAACAGTCGTCGACCAGTCGTTCTATCGAGACGTGGCACTGGGAGGGACGCTGGGTCTGGGCGAGTCTTTTATGGACGGGAAATGGCGGTCCCGCGACCTGTACCCGTTGTTTCGAATGTTTGCCCGCGACCACCACGCGTTGTCTGCCGTGGATGGGGGTACCGCACGATTGCTGGCACCCGCCCTGGCTACGGTTGAATGGTTTCGCCGGAATACACGTGAAGGCAGTCGTCGGAATATTGCTGCCCACTACGACCTGGGAAACGATTTTTACAAATTGATGCTGGACCCGACCATGATGTACTCATGCGCGATGTATGAACACAGCGGCGATTCCCTGGAACAGGCATCGTTGCGAAAAATAGACCACGTACTGGAGACTCTGCAAGTCGGTCCGGATACCCGGTTGCTGGAAATTGGTACGGGGTGGGGAGGGCTGGCGGTCCGCGCGGCCGAAAAATTCGGGTGTCAGGTTACGACAACGACCATCTCGGAACAACAGTACCGTTGGACCCAGAGCCTGATCGACCACCGTGGCCTGGGTGAACAGATTACCCTGCTAAAACAGGATTATCGGGACCTGCAGGGAACGTTTGACAGAATTGTATCGATCGAAATGATCGAGGCGGTCGGTCACCAGTATTACGGCACGTTTTTTGAAAAATGCAACGACCTGTTGTCTGACAACGGTGCGATGCTGCTGCAGGCAATTGTAATCAACGACGACCGTTATGCAGATCATCTTCGGACTGTAGATTTTATCCAGAAGTACATTTTTCCCGGCAGTACAATCCCGTCGATCAGCGCCCTGGCAACAGCGGCGAACAACCTGCGCGACAGTCGCCTGGTTCATATCGGTGATATTACGCAGCACTATGCACCGACATTGCTGGAATGGCAGAAGAACTTCCAGTCGAACCTGGATCAGGTGCGACGATTGGGATTTGATGATCGTTTTATCAGGATGTGGCGTTACTACCTGGATTACTGTGCCGCAGGTTTCAAGGAACGCTATCTGGGCGATGTCCATCTGATGTTTGCGCGCCAGGGGTTCAATTCATGAGCTATCAGGACGTCGACGGTGGCGCTGCGGGACGTGACTTTGGCATCCGCTTCGGCCTGTGCTGCCAGTTCGTCGATCAACCAGTCCGTTTTCGGACAACGACCGCAAAATACCTGCAGTCTTTGCCATCCTCACGCGCCATTGAGTACCTTTCCGAAATTGTGCGGGCAAACCTGGAGCAGTTGATTGCCGCGTATGAAGCCTGTCACAGGTTGGGTATCCGTGCGTTTCGGATCAATAGCGGTTTATTGCCTTTGAATACACACCCCGAACTGGCTTATCGGTTGGACGACCTGCCTGACGCAGCGCATTTGATCGACCTCCTTTATGAGGGGCGCACCCTGGCTGATCGATTGGGAATTCGTCGGTCGTTCCACCCCGACCAGTTTGTCGTACTGAATTCGCCACACGATGCCGTTCGACAAAAATCTATTACGGAACTGGTTGCCCAGGCTGACCTGGCGCGACGCACTGGTGCTGATGTCGTCAATCTTCACGGTGGCGGCGTGTACGGCGACAAGGAAGCGGCGCTGGCCCGATTGCAGGATGTTATCCTGGCGCTCCCATCCGAGGTCCGCTCTGTCCTGACGCTGGAGAATGACGATCGCAGCTATACCCCCCGTGATCTGTTGCCGGTCTGCAGAAAAGTGGGTATCCCGCTGGTCTACGATGTTCACCACCATCGCTGTAATCCGGACGGGATGAGTGTTCGCGAGGCGACCGAGCGGACAGAAGAAACATGGAATCGTGAACCGCTGTTTCATGTCAGCAGTCCGCGCGATGGTTGGCGCGGCAGGGATCCGCGCCCGCACGCAGACTTCGTTGATTACCGCGATTTCCCGGTACAGTGGCTGTCCAGACAGGTGACGGTTGATGTCGAGGCCAAGGCCAAGGAGCAGGCCGTTCTTCGGCTTGCCGACCAGATTCGCCACCGGTTCAGACGCAAAGTCGCTGCAGCGGCGTAACAATCGCGTTTTGGCGTACACGCCTGCACGGCCGAGATTAACGCCATGTCACTGGCTCCCTGGACCGGAAAGGTGCTCGCACAGCTGGCTTTGGTCGGACTGCTGGTGAACCAGTTGCTGTCACCCTCACGATTGCCGGACCCGGCAATCGCCCGGATTGGCCAGATGCTGGCTGTCACGGGCGGGGCGGTCCACGCCTGGCATTTTTTCATATTGCGACATCGTGTCAGGGACATGCATGACCCCGGCGTACTGGTGGTCGACGGCGGGTTTTGGCGCTGGATTCGCCATCCCATGTAGCTGGGGGACCTTGGCTTGCTCGCCGGACTCGGCCTGCTGGCCGGGACCGCAGCCTCAGGGGTGGTCGCTACCATCGGGGCTATTTGTGCGGTAGCTCAGGCGATCAGGGAGGACCGGTTTCTTGCTCGCCGTTTTCCCGGCGAGCACAAGCTCTGGCAGCAAACAACCGGATTGTTGTTGCCAAGTGTCGCCAAGGATTAGCGGCCTGTTCAATCAGGCGCAAATCCGGCGGCGGAGCCGGCGATGGGAACAGTGAAAAACCTGGTCAGGACAACCCCAGCGCATTCTTGATTTCGTTGATGACAACAAAGGTTTCATCAGTGGTCGCCTCGAAATCAGGTTGCAGGTGCAGGTGGTACTGTTTGTACTTTGCGTATTCCTCGGTAATTCGTGCTTCGCTGTAGACGTGGGCAACAGGAATCCGGATACCTTTTTCCTTGATATACCGGGTGATGGCGATGCCCGGCTTGATGAAACTACTGGGATCAAAAACAATCAGTCCAACGTCCGGGCTCTCGATCATTCGTTTGATCTCGGGCAGGTCGGCCGTCATGTAGACCTGCATTGCCGGCTCAAAATTCTGCTGAAAGTTGGTGCTGGTTGCGGCGTCAAATCCGACGTAGAGGAGCAGCTTGCCCGTGGCAGTTCCGACAACGGGCGCAGGAGTGTCGTCTGCCGGCGGCGCCATGATGTCGAGCTCGTCCGGCAGTAACTCCGGGGGTTCGTCGTCGGCCACAGGCTGGGGGGCAGCGTCCTGTTGCTTGTCATCAGGCAAGGCAAACAGGCTTTCGCTGATCAGGCTCAGGAAATCATCATCGCCCAAAGTCAGGTCCTCGTACGTCGATTGTACCGTGTTTACGGTTCGCCGCGCACGGCGAACCGTAAAATTATAGTCGAATCAAGGGTTTAGCCGCTGCCCGGGCGCGGCAAGATCATTGGATCGAAAATCTGTCGCGGCGTTTCTGGCGGCGCGGGCGCTGGTCCAGATCAGGGTCCCGAAGGCTGAAAAAGTGCTGGTCCCGAACCGAAACCAACCCGTTCAGGGTCCCGACCCAGGCCGAACCATCGGGGGCCAGGGTAATCGCAGACCAGTTGTTGTCGAATTTGATTCCTGTTCCGGTCAGGATTCGAAAAACCGTTTCACCGGTGCGGAAATCAATTCCAGTGAAGTACCAGGCGTCGACACCATCGGTCAGAATTTCGCGTGTATAAACGTAAAGCAATCCCGTTGACAAGGACATTTTGGGCACGGTACTGGGTGATAGTTCCGGGCTCGTCCAGGCAACTTCGCATTGGCGCGTGACTGGGTCAAAGTCGACGCGCGCAATGCCACCAGGTTGCCTCGGAGCGCCTGCCATTTCAATCACAAAACCGGTTCCGTAGTTATTTTCGATAATTACGCTGTTGCCGTATGCCACCATCGAGTTTTCAGTCGCGCTGCGCCCCGGGGAAAACACTGGGACACTGCATACGCGCCGATCAGCGTCCGCGAGGCGGTCGTAGATAATTACGTTCATCCGCGGCTCTGCGTTGTCGGCGATTGCCAGGTAGCGGTCGCCAATGATTGTCGGGGTCGTTCCGGATCCCTGGTTAATCTGTCCAGGCTTCAAGCGGGAACCCGGATCATACGGTTCGCGCCAGATGATATCAGGCTTCCCACCCGGCCCAACGGCCAGTCGATACATGGCTCTGTCAGAAACGATGTACACGCCGTCGCGGGCAATCGAAAACGAGTTCTGGATCTCTTCGCCGTTAAATCGAGTGACTTCGATCCTGCCATCTTCAGGATTGACGTATCCGGTTTGGCCGCCGCGGGTTACGAACCAGATGCGCCCGTCCCAGTCCGGCAGTACGGATGTAATCCGGTCGTTACCATCGGGACCGCCGACCAGGTCGTGCATGTCATATGAGTCGAAAAGGGTCAGGTGATACTTGCCACGGCTGTCGACAGTCTGTTGAACCCGCTGAATTCGATTCCGGCTGTCTGCAAAAACCACGCGGTCCTTGTTGTCGACATATGCGTACATTCCACCGGCTGTATCGGTTGCCATTTTTTTCAGGCGCAAAAAGTTACTGAAGTCCTTGGGCGGCATTTTGTATGCAGCCAGGATTTGCAGGCTGTCGGGGTCGATCAGGTAAAGGCTGGGCTGCGACAGCTTTACGCAAACAGCCAGTATCTGTCCGCGACTGTTGAAATTGACCGATGGGCACTGGCCCCCAAAACGACCAATGGCCCGGCTGTCGACCCTGGGGTTGTATCCACGTGGTCCCGGTCCGTCGTAGACCTCGGTAGCGTGAGCATCGGCGTGCATGCTGTTGCTGTTCGCGCCCATGAACGGATGATCAACGGCCTGATGGATGTTCCACAGCGGGCGAATCTCGGATGGAGCGCCCACGTATTTGGGGGCGTTTCGAAACCCTTTGGCGATGCGAATATTCTTTTGTTTCAGGACATCAGGATGTGAAGGTGGAGAAGTTGCGCAGCCTGCAAAACCAGCGGCAACCAGAACAGCAAAAAACGGTCGCGTAATGTTGTTCATTTCCCTTCTTTCAACAGCGGATGATTATGCCATTTGGAAACGACGTTTGCAAGGGCGGGTATTGGCGGCCGTTTTCTGTCCGAATCGTACCCGGTACAGACATCCGCGATGGAACCATCCTGACGTTTTTAGCGTACAATTCTCCTATGGCACTAATCGAGGACAATCCGTCCGGGCCGGCGCCGCCAATCACGGCGTTGCTGCCGATCAGTGCGCAATCCTTTTTTGAGGAAGCGCTGAATGTAATCACGCACCGGTTCGGGTTGCAAGCAGGGATCGCCGGGTTCGTTGTGATGACGACAATGGCCAGCGTTTACGGGACTGCCGCACATATTGTCAGCACAGCTGTGTTCTGTATCTTCTTGAATGTCATGTACATTACCTCGGTCCTGTATCACGCCGCCGAGGACGAACGTCGGCGACAGTTTTATCGGATCCTGGACCACGTCGCGATCTTCACAATGATTGCCGGGTCTTACACGCCCTTTATGCTTGTCCTGCACAAATATCCGGTTGGTTGGCCGCTGTTCTGGACGATCTGGGCTGTAGCGATCCTGGGTGGCATCATGAAGCTGTTCTATACCGGGCGTTTTCGAGTATTGTCGACGTTGCTGTACCTGGGAATGGGCTGGCTGGGCGTATTTGCCATTGGCCCGTTGCAGGAAAGCCTGCCGGGCTGGGGATTTTTCCTGCTGATTGCCGGCGGGCTCTCCTATACCATCGGGGCTCTGTTTTATCTGTGGCGCTCGTTGCCGTTCAACCATGCCCTGTGGCATTTGTTCGTGATGGCCGGTTGTACGTGCCATTACTTTTCGGTCATGTCCGTAATGCTGGTCAGCCCGTCGGTTTGATAGCCGTCGACAGTTGTGTCCCGGACAGCTAGTCGGCATGGGGCGCGAGACCGGCTGGATACTGCTGACCGTCGGCGTTCTTGTCGGCGCCCGACTGGTTGCCGGATTTAAGTGGCCAGTGGTGTACCAGTTCGGGTTGTCCTTGTCGGTGTGGTCCGTCGCGACCGCGGTCCCGTTGATGATCGTTTACCACATATTTCTGTGGCGATTTCTGAGGTTGAACGGCATTCACGATCCCGACTGGTATCGGCATCCGCTGTCATATAATCGCCAGCTTCGGGAACACGGGGACTGGTCAACGCTGTTGACCTGTTACGCGGCCGGTGCAGGATTCGTGGCAATCATGGTTGGCCTGGCACTGCTGGGATACAGCCTGTTTCTGGGCTACGTGCAGATCGACGCAGAGACGATCGGGCTCGTTCCGGGATAACCGGATTCCACGATTGGGACCTGTTTTCGGGCTGGTATCCTGATTCTTTTCGTCGACATCCCATCGGTGATCAGGAGGCAAGATGTCAGCCGCAGGGGAGGTGGATCCGGTACAGGTACTGGTTGAACGGTTCGGTTTTGAGGATTTTCGGCCCGGTCAGCGCGAGATCATCGACAGTGTAATGGCTGGCCGGGATACTCTGGCAGTTATGCCGACAGGCGGGGGCAAGTCAGTATGCTATCAACTGCCTGCAGTGGCGCGGCCGGGTATCACTCTGGTCATATCGCCACTGATTGCGTTAATGGATGACCAGGTGGCTGCGTTGGATGATTTCGGTATTCCGGCTGGCTGCATCCACAGTGGCAAAGATCGTGACCAGAAACGGGATATCTTTGCAGCGATGCGACACGAGGATCGGTTCCTGCTGTATGTGTCACCCGAACGGGTCCAGATGGATGGATTCCAGTCGTGGTTCCGGGGGCAGGACATCGACTTGATCGCGGTGGACGAAGCGCACTGTGTGTCCCAATGGGGGCACGACTTTCGGCCCGACTATCAGCGGATCAGCCAGTTGCGGGAGCTTCGGCCGGAGATACCGATCCTGGCGCTGACAGCAACAGCAACACCACAGGTCCTGGATGATGTTGCGGTGCAATTGGGCATGACAGATCCGGACAGGCACGTCTACGGATTTTATCGGCCCAACCTGTATTACCAGGTTGAGCACTGCGACAATGACGACCAGAAAATGGCATATTTGCGACAGGCGTTGGCCGATTTTCCAGACGGCCGTGCGATTGTCTATTGTGGGACACGCAAAGTTACGGAAGCTGTCGCCGTCGAGCTGAGTCGCGAACTGGACGGTGTCGGGCACTACCACGCAGGCATGGGTACCGAGTGGCGCGAGCGAATCGCGGCCGACTATGATGCGGGCCGGATTCGCATACTGGCGGCAACAAACGCGTTTGGCATGGGTGTTGACCATCCGGACGTGCGGCTGGTTGTTCATTTCCAGATTCCGGCCAATATCGAATCGCTGTACCAGGAAATGGGCCGGGCGGGCCGGGACGGCCAGGATTCAACGTGCCTGGTATTGTTCGCCCAGAAAGACAAGGGACTGCAATCCTATTTCATCCAGAACTCAGATGCGCCGTACGACGAGATCAATCGGCGCTGGCGGGGCCTGGACAACCTGCTTGCGTATCTGGACGGCGGCGAATGCCGGCACGCAGGCATCCTGACCTATTTCCAGGACCAGATGCGTATCGATGCCTGTGGCCATTGCGACGTATGCGATATTGGATCGTCCCGTCGCGTTCAGCCCGACCAGGCGTCACTGGATCGGACGCGGAAGCCAAAATCAAAAAAGAAGACGGTCCTGCTGCCCGATGTTGTTGCCGGAACGGCCCTGGCCGGTGATGCGCTGGAACGGCAGCGCCACCTGAAGGAATGGCGCAAGGAGTTTGCCAAGGCGAACGATATGCCGGCATTCATGATTTTCAGCAACAAGACGTTACGGGCGTTGGCCGAAACCGATCCCAGGACCAGCGATGAATTGCTGGACATCCACGGACTGGGCGAGAAAAAGGTTGAAATCTACGGACGGCTGATTCTGGAGCAGTTGGAGCTGTTGCGGGACTAGTTGTTCGACTGGCCGGCGACAACATCAAATGTCCAGGCGTGGGACCGTAAGTCGCGGCCATCGAGTACCAGTGACGCAGCATATCGGCCGGTCTGGCGGACAAATCGCGATGCTCCAGGATCGTAATAGCGGAGGTCGTCATCAGCTATTGCCAGCGTTACGCTGGCTGTTTCGCCGCCGTCCAGCCGCAATTTCCGGAACGCTTTCAATTCACGCGGTGGTCGTTCGGGTCCATCTGCCGGATAGGTCACAAATAATTGGGCCAATGTCGTCCCCGGACGCTCGCTTGCATTGCGAACCACAAACGAAAACAAATGACCGGACTGTCGGTCACTGGCCACCTCTGGATCGATGGAATCCAGTTTTATGTCAGCGAACGACAGGCCAAACCCGAACGGCCACGCAGGCTGCATGCCGTTCCGGTCCTGGTAGCGGTAGCCGTGGTACAGGTCATAACGAATCGAGCGGGCCCGCCGGTCGAAGAACGGCAGGTCGTCGGCGCTGCGCGGGAAGACGCAGGGCAACCTGCCACCCGGGTCGCGGTCCCCAGCCAGGATATCCGCCAACGCATCACCACCGGCCATCCCTGGATACCAGGCCATGACAATGGCGGCAACATCATCGCGCCAGGATTCGCAGACAATCGGAGCGCCCCCGACCAGGACCACTATGGTCCTGGGATTTGCCGCTGCAACGGACTTGACCAGACGTTCATCGGCGGCTGAAAGCGTCAATTCCCTGCGGTCGCCACCCCATAAAACAAGGTTCTCGCCTTCATCGCGGTGGGATTGCCCGACGACGACAATCGCCGCCTCTGCCCTGGCGGCCAATCGAGCCGCCCGCCTGTGCCGTCGTCCGTCATAGAACAACAATTTAGTGTCCGGCGATCGGTCAGCCAGGCCCTGCTGGAATGTTCGAACTGCCAGGGGCCGGACCCGGCTGCTGCCATGGTCGCCCAGGTTGGCGGCCCCTGCCAGACGTCCGAGAAGGGCGACTGATTTCAGCCGACTGAAATCCAGTGGCAGGGTTGGTGTACGGTTAATTTCATAGTTCTGCAAAAGGACCATACTGTCAGCCGCAACATTTCGGGCGAGTTCGCGATGAGCCTGTCCCGCGACAACGGACGGCTGGTATCGCCGTGGTTCGCCAACTGTGGAAAAGCGGCGTTGGGTCTGGATCAGGCGGGTGGCCGCATCGTCGACCCGGTCGTGGTCCAGCCTGCCTCGTTTGAGAGCCCTTAGAACCCGGCGCCCAAAATGCATCCGGAACGGCATCTCCAGATCCTGGCCACCTGCCAACGCCCCTACACCATTGCGAATGCCAAACACGAAGTCTGACATCACAAACCCGGCAAACCCCCATTTGTTTTTCAGGATTTCGGTCAACAGGTCACTGCTGTGTCCGCACCATTGGCCGTTTACCTTGTTGTAGGCGCTCATAAACGACGCAGCGCCGGCATCGGCGCAGGCCTTGAAATGTGGCAAGTACAGTTCGTGCAGTGTTCGTTCATCGATCTGTACATCCAGTTTGAATCGCGAGTCTTCGATACTGTTGCACGCGAAATGTTTGACACAGGCCATCACGTGGCGCTGGACCCCCTCGACAGCGGCAACTCCCATCGCGGTCAGGTGAACGGGATCCTCGCCGTATGTTTCCTGGGCTCGGCCCCAGGCCGGATGGCGCAGCAGATTGATGCAAACACCGGCAAACAGATTGGCGCCCTGAACCCGAGCCTCGACACCGATGGCATCGGCTACCTGGTGTTCAAGCTCCGGGTCCCAGGTGGCGCCGCGGGCCATTGCAACCGGGAAGCAGGTGGAGTTGTACATGACGATCCCCCGCGGCCCGTCTGTAAAACGGATTCCGGGAATATTGTGTTCCGGGAGGTCCCCGGCGACAATTGGGCGGCGATTGTAATTGAACATCATGTCGACCAGGCGACCAATCGTCGCCGGACGGCCGGTCAGAAGTCTTAATTTCTGATGTGTTGTCAGGCGCGGCAGCAGTTCGGCGGGATCCGGGACTGTGCGGCTTTTGCCAGCTACAGGCGAAACAGGAAACCCGGGTGATCCTGAAGGATCAGTTGACACCACCGCAGCACTTGTCAAAGCGCTTGCCGCTGCCGCACGGGCAAACCAGGTCCAACGACAATGTCGATGGATCCAGAAACGGCTCTCCTGGTTGAGGTGTGGCGGGTGCCGGTTCTCGCCCCAGTTCCCCGCACAATGCTTCAGTGTACTTGGCGATGTAAACGGCGGTGTCCCTCAGGGAATCGAACTCAAGTCCGGAATCAGCCATGACGCGACTGCCAATGTCAAAAACCTCGGTGGTGATTGCACAGTCGCACTGTTCGTGTCCTTCCGGGAGCCAGTCTTTGACATAATCCGCCAGGCTGGAGGCTCGGGACAGGATCCCATCCCGGTCCAGCCACTTAAGAAAACGATACAGCACCCGGCTGAACGATACGCGGTAACCTCGGCCCTGGGGGTAGTCATGTGGCAATAACTCCTGATAGCAGAAGTCCAGGCTTTTACGGGACCATTCATTGGGAGTCTCGCCGCAATCTGCCAACATCATCGTCACGAACGAGCGGATTATTGAATAAGCGTAGATTCGGTCCTGATCATCCAGTTCCTGCCAGCCGGGACTGGTGCGGAATCCGTCAAAGGCCCTTGCCGTCCATCCAGCGACCAGTCGGACGACCGGTTCGGGTACACCATCTGGTCCCCACGGACCGTACGGTTGCTGATCTTCCTGTGGCTCGGTTTCTTCCATCGGGTAACATCGTCTCCTGACTATTGATTATAGGATGCAGGGCATCGCCGATGCTCGCGCCACGCTTGCCAATAAAAACTCGACTGGTCGTGGTACACTCGATATTTCCCCGGCGGCATTCGGTGCCGGCGGGCACTTGCTAACGGTCCGACCCGACTTTGGGTTGGTTGCCAGGATACGGAGTTGATCCATGGAACGCCTGTCCGGCCTGGATGCGTCATTCTTATATCTTGAATCGCCGGCGATGCCGTTGAACGTCTGCTCGCTGATTATCTGCGATCCCAAAGATGCCCCGGCGCCAATTGATTTTCAAAGTGTGATGATGCTGATGGAGCAGCGCGCATCCCAGATGCCGGTTTTTCGCCAGCGACTGGTCGAAGTGCCGATGAACCTGTACCACCCTGTCTGGGTCGATGACCCGGACTTTGACCTGATTCACCACGTTCGCCATATCGCATTGCCGGGCGACGGCGGGCCCAGGGAACTGGGTGAAATGGTTGGCCGTTTGTCAAGCGGCATGCTGGATCGGCGCTATCCCCTGTGGGAAGTCTGGTTGATCGAGGGGCTGGCCGGCGGAAAATTCGCGGTTTTCGGTAAGTTTCACCACGCGGCCATTGACGGGGTAACCGGGGCCGGGCTGATGGCCCAGTTTTTTGATCTTGAACCAAAGGTCGTTGAACACCGAAAAATGCCACGTAGAAAGGGTGAACCCGTTCCCAGCGACGCAGAACTTGTCGGCATGGCGCTGCGATCACTCAGTGGTCAGCCCCGAAAACTGATCAAACTGCTGCGTAAAACGGTTGAGAATGCGGGCGAAGTCATTCGGCAACGAAGCGAGGAACGGGCCGAGCACGGTGGTGGGATGCTCAATGCGCCCCAGACGCATTTCAACGGTCCCGTGGGTCCACGCCGGAATCTGGCATTCGCCCGGGTCGACCTGGACGATATCAAGGCAATCCGCACCCAGACGGGTGCCAAAGTCAATGATATTGTCCTGGCCATCTGCGGCGGCGCGCTCCGTGAATTCCTGCGGCGCCAGGATGATTTGCCGGATGCCAGCCTGACCGCGATGGTACCGGTCTCGATCCACGGGCAAACCCAGGCGGCTGGCAGCAACCACGTCTCCGGGATGTGGGCGACGCTGGCGACCCAGGTCGAGGATCCGGCGACACGGCTCGAAATGATCCAGGAGGACACGCAGCACGCCAAGGAAAGCCTGAATGCGGTTGGTGCTGAAATGCTGCAGGACTGGGCCGAGTTTACGTCGGCCAGGGCGTTTAACCTGGCCGTGCGCCTGTACAGCAGTACCGGGCTGTCAGCAACGGCACCGATCCACAATGTCATTATTTCCAACGTTCCGGGGCCAGTATTTCCGCTGTACCTGGCCGGCGCAAGGGTCGAAGCCATCTATCCGATCGGGCCCGTGTTCGAAGGGGCCGGGTTGAATATTACGCTGTTCAGTTTTGCAGGATCAGTCGATTTTGGATTTATGGTTGACCGGGATATGGTCCCGGAGGTCTGGATGTTGGCGGACCTGGTCGTTGAAGCACTTGAGGACCTGATGAAAGCGGTTGGCGTCAAGCGTGCAGCAAAACCCAGGCCGCGGGTGCCAAAGTCAAAGGTTGCAACCAAAAAGAAGGCGGTAAAAAAGACGTCCGGCAAAAAGAGATCAACTAAGAAAGCGGCAGTCAAAGCTGACGGCAGAAAATCTACGGCGAAGAAAAAGCCCTCTGCTGGAACGAAATCGGTCGCGAAGCATTCCGCCAAGAAGAAACGGGCGACAAAGACAACCGGCGCACGCAAGAAGAATCCCGGCTCGGGCAGTCGCCTGGGCAACGATCCTCTGGCGGCCCTGGGCGAAAAGCGGGGCGGCTGAACGCCGAATCGGCAGATTATTGACGGCTGTCTGTTTTTTTCCTGACTGCAGCCACTAAGATGAACCAGAGTTGCGGGAAAGTTGGTGCGGGCAGGGTCCGGATGTTGCCAATTGATCGAAGTGCAGGTTGAAAATGGCTGGTTCCGGATTCGCCAGTTCACTGGAGGTTCTGTCGCCGCGATCGCTGAAGTATTTGAGCGACCGTCTGCAGGGGCTCGTCCGGGGCCGACTTTGGTTACAGGTTCTGATCGCCATGGTTGCCGGAATTGCGGTCGGCATTGCGTTGGGGCCATCCGCAGGATTGATCGGGCCTGAAACCGCGGCAGTCGTGACCAGCTGGCTGGCGCTGCCCGGACATATTTTCCTTGCTGGTATTCAAATGATCATCGTCCCGCTGGTGTTCGCGTCCATTATCCGTGGCCTCGCAGCCAGTGAAAACCCCGAGCAACTTCGCCAGATCGGTCTGCGGGCGGTCGGTCTGTTTGTATTGACGACTACGGTCGCAATCATCATCGGCATTGGCCTGGCCACCGCCATCGAACCCGGACGCTTCGTCGACGCGGTTACCCTGCAGCAATCGCTTGGAGGTGCACCCGGTGCGGTTGACCTGGTGCAACCGGCCGCCAGCAAGGCCCTGCCGGAC
>JBFJWU010000056.1:0-13388 GCA_041623475.1 bacterium
GTAGCTTTCCAGATTGGCAACAGGACCAAGGGGTTCGACGGGATCGATCCCGCGATTAGATAGTCGTGCCACGAATGTTCCTACCTTTCAGACACAATTTTTTCAACAAAACCGTGCCGTGTCTTGGCCCGTTCTTCCCTGCAGGAAACTCCGGATGGTAGGAACGTGTCAGACGCCGGACGCGAAACCAGCGAATCCACAATAGTGGTCAACGATTCGTATTCTATCGTTAATTGGCGAAATCTAACACTTGTAACTTAACGAAACAAACGGCCGTCGGGACTCAGTCGACCAATACAACAATCTTGCCATTGGCCTCGTTGTTTTCCAGCACCCGATGGGCTTCGGCGATTTCATCAAACTGGAAAACGCGGCCGATCCGGACCTGGTAATCACCTGCGGAAATGTCGTCCACGAATGACTGCAGGGGCGTATTGGCAAACTCTTCGGGCCCGCCCGCATAGGTGGTCAGGTAGCTGCCTGTGGGAATGACATCCATGGGGCTGAAGTTGTCGTACGCCCAGCTGTTGCCGACCATACCCGTCATGCATGCGATGCCACCCTGCCTGAGGCAGCGAATTGAATCGGTCAGTGTCGTCGTGCCCACCAGTTCCAGGACCTTGTCCACGCCGCCGCCGGTAATCCGGTGCACCTCATCTGCGACAGCGCCCGAATCCAGGATCGCGTGGTTGGCATCCCTGGATTCAAGTTCCGCCAGGCGGGACTCGTTGCGCGAGGTTGCCAGCACTTGTGCGCCCATGGTTCGCGCAATGTGCGCCGCCGCATATCCGACCGATGTCGTCCCGCCCCGGATCAGCAGCGTCTCGCCAGCCGCCAGCTTCAGGGCAATTGTTAACGAGCCATAGGCCGTCTGCAGCATTTCCGGAATTGCGCCCAGGGTCGCCCAATCCAGGTCGGTCTCCATCGCCAGGACCTGGGCGGCTGGCACACAGAAATACTCTGCGTAACCACCGGGAAACTGGCGACCCATTCCCCCCATGGCCGTTGCGATTCGGGAACCGGGTTGCAGGACACCACGGGAATCCCGGACGACCTCGCCAACCGCCTCGATTCCTGGTATGACCGGAAATTTGACTGTCGGCGAATGCCCCTGGCGGGTAAACAGTTCAGACCGGTTAAGGCCAAACGCCCTTGTTCGTGCCAGGACCCAACCGTCTTTCAAAGTGGGAACGGGTACGGTTTCGATCTTCAATACCTCGGGCCCGCCCGCTTCGCGAAGTACTACGGCCCTCATCGTGTCTGGAGTTGTCATTCAGTATTCCCCTGCAACTGTACCGGCTGTCTTGCTGGTACGGTCCTGATTATTGTCTGGGTTGGTTTGTCGAAAACAGGTAGCGATGAATCTTCCAGCTTCTGCCCTGCTTTTTGAAGACAAACAGTTCATTATTGCCCTCGGCAACGACGGCGCCGTTTTCCAGAATTGTTGTCTCGCCGGCCGAACTGGTCCTGGCCCACGCGGTATCTCCCAATACTTCGATCTCGTCGATGGTGAACTTGATATCAAGCTTGATCGTGGCAAAGACGTTTTCATAGGCCGTGCGCACACTGTCACGACCAGTTTGGGCCGGCGCGTGCTGTGGCATGAATACGGGACTGTCTCCGTAAACATCCATTACGCCGTCCACGTCGCCGGCCACGAGTGCCGTTTCGTAGGCCAGAATTGCGGATCTCACTTTGCCTTCTGCGGAAGCCGCGTGGGAGAGTACGGGAATTAGTAATACAAGAATGAGCCCCGAAGTAATCGTTTTCATATCAGATTCCTTTCATTTGTCTGGTACACAAAGAAAGTATAGGTCCGGAATTTTATAATTACAAATAATCATTTATTTTAAAATCTATAATGTTACCTTATGACTATTGATGATTTGAAAACATTGATTGCGCTGCTCGAAACGGAACATGTCGGTCGAACGGCGCGACGGTTGGGAGTATCCCAACCAGCCGTATCGCAGGCGCTCAAGCGTCTTCGCGCGACGTTCGAGGATGACATCCTGGTGCGCACGAAACACCAAATGGTCGCGACTCAACAGATGATTGCCCGACTGCCGGAATTGAGGCGTGCGTTGGCCGAGTTCGAGACGGCCGTACGGCCAGTATCGGACCCCGATCTGCAAAACTTTTCGGGGGAATTCAAGATAGCCATCGACGGCAACCTGGCGTTTCAATTCCTGGCGCGGTTTGTCCGCGAAGCGCGACCGATGTGGCCCCACGCCCGATTTGCGATTCAGGGCGTTGACGACATGTGCTTCGACAAACTGATTCGGTCAGAGCTGGATGTTGTGATGACCAGAGTTCGCAGTGTCAGTAGCGAACTCCATGAACACAAACTCTATCCTGAAACAACGGTTCTGCTTGTGGACCGCCGGCATCCGTTTGTCGGCAACGTCCCGGATTTGCAGGAGTACCTTGCGGCCAATCATCTGGTTGTCGGCACTGAACATCCGATCAAGTCGCAAATAGACGAATTGTTGGCGAACAAAGGTTTGGGAAGAAGGGTGGCGCTTCGACTGCCCGACTTCAGGCAAGTAGCCGATTTGCTCGTCGGTACCGAACTCGTGTTTTCTGCACCTGCCTCATTAGCCAAATGCCTCACGACCCACAACAAGAATCTGAGAATTCAGCAGTGCCCGGTTGACGTCCCGACCTATTGGTACGGAATCTATGCCAGCAGAAACGGCCTGAGAAACCACAAGACCGCCGCGCTTATGAATAAGCTGATCGCTTTTTTTGACGAAGAATTTGGAGGGAATTGATTCCTGAAGTCACGTTGTCCCGGTCCACAAAACTCAAGATGACCGATTTTTCTTGCCAACCAGCCACCAGGTCTCCGACAATCCCTTGCCTTTCAGGTCGACCAGGCCTCGCTCTTGAAATTCGTAGTCACCCTCGAGCAGGCAATACGTTGCTTGCCCAACTTGGATCTTTGTCGCTTCGCCGTGGCTTTCAAGGCGGCTCGCCGTATTGACAACATCGCCCCAAAGATCATAGATAAACTTTTTCCGACCAATAACCCCAGCAACAACCGCGCCACTGTTGAGGCCGATTCGAATCTGCAGCGGGTCTCCTGACGGTGTCGCATAGCTGTCAATCACGTCTTGCATGTCCAACGCCATGTCGGCTACAGCTTGAGCATGATCATCGCGAGGCAACGGTAGCCCAGCAGCTGCCATGTAGGCGTCGCCAATGGTCTTGATTTTCTCGAGCCCGTGCTTTTCTACCAGGTTGTCGAATTCGGAAAACACATCATTGAGCAGACTTACGAGGTCTCCCGGATCGAGCTGGTCTGCGAGGGGTGTAAACCCGGCAATATCGGCAAACAATACGGACACATTTTCGAAAGCCTCGGCAATATGTCCTTCCTGATGCTTCAGCTTTTCGGCAATGGGCTCTGGCAACACATTCAAGAGCAGTTTTTCAGATTGTTGATGTGCGGACTCCAGCTCTAAAGCCTGCTTTTTCAGCTCCAGATTTGCGAGAAAGTTTAGACGTTGGCTGTGCGTCAGTACCTGTCCCAAAACGATGCTCATAACGACGCAGGTTGCCAGAACAATCAAAACAGTAGTCAAGAACGGACTGTCCAGGTGGTTCGGGTTCGTTACAAAATATGCGACAGCAAAAGAGCCTGCGAATGCGGTCTGGTAGACGGCCCGTCTGTAAAAAGATACAGGTACCAATGCCGGTACCATTGTCAGACCATATATCGGGTAGAAAAATGGCTGGTCCAACCCGCCGAGCATTGAAGATGCGTATCCGCACGTCGCCAGAACAGCGAGCCCGGCGAATTCCAGCAGGCGAACTGCTACAACGTGTTGCTGCTGTTCCGGAAATGCTCGTGGCACAAACAGGACAAGCAACGCGGACAAAACGCCGACAACACGCCAGGTCACGAATACCTGAATGACCTCCGGCTTGCCCTCAAATAACAGGAAATCACTTGGCCAGGTGACCAGAATCGCGGACATAAACGCAACAGCCGTCACATTACTCATGCCGTAGGCTTTCTTTTGCAATTCAGCGCGAAATGCCGACCGTATCGCCGGGGAATCCCCGGAATACGTCAGGCGGTCAGATACTAATTTCATCAACGTTGAGATCAATTTCGCTGCAATCCGTATCGTGGCGCGTACTAGTCAGGTCCTGACTTTCCCTGGTTTGATACCTTATCAACAAAAGGGGTCAAGGCTTTTTGTCAAACAATTCCAGGGCAAGGAATGATCAAATTCAGAATTCAAGACCCGATCCCGAATGTCTTCTTGGCCGATAGAAAAGAATTCTGAGAGTCAAATTTCTGCAAGAATCAATGCTGGATGATCAGAATGGAGGGATGCGGGTTACCGTGCTGCTTTTGGACCGGCCGTTGAAATTAAACCCCAGGCGAACCTGCAAAGTTGTTGCGTCGTAGAAACTGATCGCCGCCCGTCCTGCCGAGTCTATTTGCACGGACGTATGCTTACCTGTATCGCCGCTGATCGCCAGCGAATGAGCCTGCCATTTACCGGACGCGTTGGTTGCAACCTTCAGATCCCCGTCTGTCTGGTCGTAGTAGCTGATGTACAGGGCACCATCAGTATCAGTTGCAATCGCAGCGTGGGTACCCACATGATTGTCCGTGTCAATGTGCGTGGTGATCCACGATCCAGACTGGTTTGTCGCATAGGCCAGGTCGGAACCGGCCTGGTCAAAGTAAGCAATGTGGGGCACTCCTGAACCATCAACCGTGATCGCAGCACGGTGGCCAATCGCCAGGATACTGCCGGCCGAACCAACCGTTTCCACTTGCCAACTGCCGGTTACGTTGGTTGCATATTTCAGCGTGACCAGGTTGCTGTCAATATAGGCGATGTGGATGTTGCCTTCGCTGTCAGCAACAAGCGACACGCCTTCGGCGGCAGCGACAGAATCAACCACCGCCTCGACCCAGGACCCGGAGAGGCCGGTCGTATAAATCAGCGCACCGTCTTTTACGTAGCCGATATGCACGTTGCCGGCGTTATCAACTGCCAGCGAAGAATCACGTCCCGCACTTCCGGCACTTTCAACAGTTTCTACAGACCAGCTGCCCCCTCCATTGGTCGCGTACTGCAGGTCTTCGCTGGTCACATCAAAATAGCTGACGTGTGCTGCTCCAGAGCCATCAAACGCGAGCGCAACCGACGTGCCAAGGGTTCCGGCTGCATCGATGGTTTCGATGTCCCAGACACCGGTGATATTGGCAGCATATTCAAGGTTGCCGCTGGCAAAATACGCCACCGCAACACCACCGGCTGCCAATGCCAGCGAAGTGTCCGGATTTGTTTCAATCACGGCATCGATTGTATCCAGCACGCGTGACTCCGAGGCGTCGGAGACATAGATTATTTTTTCGTTGAAAAACTCTGTGCTGTCAAAGTAGGCGAAATGCAGGATGTTGAACGGATCAATCGACAGGGCGTTGCTGCCACCGACCTTGCCGGCCGAAGCAATGGTCGAAACGACCCAGGCCCCGGATGCATTGGTGGCATATTTGAAATCCTCGCTGGTGCTCTCCCCGTAGCCGATGAAAACGTCGCCGTTCGAGTTGAGTGCAACCGAAGTCGGGCCGGCGATTGAGCCTGTTGTATCCACGGTTGTCAACACCCACGTTCCAGATGCGTTTGTGGCGTGGTACAGATCGCCTGACTGGATATAGGACAGATGCGCGTTGCCAAACTGGTCGATCGCCAGCGAAACACTTTCGCCTCCGGCTCCGTCCACCGTACCTGTTACCCAGCTTCCAGAACTATTGGTTGCATAGCGGATCACATCGCCGGCAGCTTCGCGATATCCGATATGAATGTTTCCACCAGCATCAAGGCCAAGTGAGCTGTAGTGACCGGCATCGCCATCGGAATCGACGACCGCCGTAACCCACGTTCCAGCACTGTTGGTGGCGTAAACCAGGTCACCCCGGCTTGCATCCAGGTAGCTTATATGGCTGGTATTCGAACCGTCCAGGCGCAGGGACGGATACCGGCCGACGTCTCCAGTCGTTGCCAGTGGGAACGAAGTCCATGTACCGGTCGTGTTGTGCGCATACTTAAGATCCTGTTCGCTTGAATCGTAATAAGCAACATGCGGCGTACCCGCTGAATCCAGGTCCAGTGCCGCCGCCGCGACAGTGTTTGATTCGATTTGGTCAAACTGCCACGAACCGGAAGAATTGGAACCGATTTGCAGCACGCCGTTGGTGTAGCTTGCGTGGGTATTGCCATCAGGATCAATCCTGATCGAAATATCCGGAATCGTGAACCCAACCTCGTTCGCGACCGTTTCCTGTACCTGAATGCCCAATCTGATGGTACTGGTCTGCACCAGGCTGTTATCACTGTTGTTGGTCCGCAGGTTGAGGGTTTCATTAAACCGGCTCCAATCCACGTCACGGTGATAGGTCGCCTCGTTATCAATCAAGGCCGTCGAATAGCGGGCGCCAGTTGAATCCTCGTACTCGTAACTGCCCGACAAGGAAAAGGTGCCTGGTTCAACCCTGGCTGTGAAATTGTAGTTGCCCGCCTCGTCGCGCAACCATACCACCGACGTCACGGGTAAAAAAGGAAGTGCCTGTTCGACCAGCGACCAGGCGGACCGGTTGCCGACCAGGTCAACTGCCCGTATGCGGTAACTGTGTTTGCGACCGGGGTCACTGATCGCATCACGATAATCATCTTCAAGTACGCCAAATGTCATTACCGGCACAAAACTGCTGTCCAACCCGGCAACCAGGCGTTCCAGTTCCAGCATTGTGCTGCTGCCCGGAATACTCCAGCTTAATTCGACTTCGCTGGATGAAAGAGCAAAACCGTCCCCATCGATATCAATAACCTGGAGCTCTGGCGGCTCTGGCGGTGTCTGGTCCAGTTCAATTGCATCCGATGCAACGGTGGACAGGTTACCCGCCGCGTCGCGAACCCGGTAATAAACAGTGCGGGTCCCGTCCGCACCTGCCAACATCAGGGACAATTGCGTCGTCACCGGAACCCAGGCGCTACCGTTAAATGCCGGATCTTCACCGGACTGCATCTCGACCCCGCCATTCTGGTCCAATATTGCCAGGACAGTGGGATCATTCGTTACCGCCTGGCCCGAGTTTAGCGAAATGGACAGTCCAGTTGGTGCCTCGTTGTCGAACAGGATCAAATCGCTGGTAGGTGACCCGTAATTGCCGGCCAGATCGACAGCCTGGGCCCAAACCCGTTTTTCAGCTTCACCGTCGGTAATTCCCGCCAGCGTCCAGACCTTGGTCGCTTCAAAATCAACCACCGCCGCATCCTCAAGGTTTTCCAGGCTGTCGGCCACGCGAATACCTGCAAGCCCCGAGCCGGTATCCCCGGCGGAAAGCGTCAAAATAACCGTATTGTCACTGGTATAGCGATCATTGCCATTGATATGTAACGCCAGCGATGGCGGGGATCGATCAAGGACAAAATCCCGGTGCAGGTCCCGGACCTGCCTGTTCTCGTCGTTGCGGACCGAGACGCAGACAGTTTTCAGCCCGTCGGAACCGGTCACTGTAGTGTTTGTCTCGGCTTCGAATGCCTGCCAATCCCCGTAGACGCACTGACCGGTTGCCGCTGACACTTCGCCCAGTGCCATGCGACTGGCACCGTTAAAGGCACTGATCTGCAATGTCACAGAGGGATCGTTCTGGTACTGGCCACCGACAATATTGACGAACCCGGTTAACGGGAACAGGGTAATTTCATCCAGGGCCAGGGGCGCATCGGCCGGCGCAGCCTGCAACTCTTCCGAGGCAACGTCCTGACGTCCGCCGGTATAGCCTTCTCGTTCAGCGCGGACCGTCACTTCCTGCCCCCGTCTGGGGACACGGGCCCGGTACTTACCTTCGCTGTCGACTTGCACATCTCGCGACTGAAAGCGTGCGCCCAGCGCCGGGCGACTGGCGCCTTCCGATTCTTCGGAAACCTGGCCGGAAAACTCAAGATCACTTGTGCCGGCAGCAGCAGCTGTACCGGCAACGCATTCAACCTGTTCCAACCCCGCTGCCCCTGCAGAGCCCTCGACAACGACCTGGGTCCCGGTCGGGTTCACGCCGTCATCCAGGGCGACGGTTCCCTCGACTACAACGGATTCAAGGTTAAAAACCAGGTCGGCGTTCAGGGCACCTTCAACAGAGGTGAAGATGTTCCGGGTAACCGATTCGTAACCCGGAATTGAAAAGGTCAGGTCTTGATCTTTGAATGAAAGACCGTTAAGTTCGATACGGCCATTGCTATCGGTGACAAGTTCAGTTTCAAGACTTTCCCCAACGACCGTGACAGACACACCGGAACATGTTCCAAGGTCTTCAAGAATCGAGACCACCCGGAACGAACGATCGGTCGGCGAATTGCTGCAGGCAGCGGCCAGAAGCACGAATGCCACAGGGAAGTAATGTTTTTGCATATGTGCAGTCCTGACATTGTTGCCGACGGTAACGACATCCTCATACTATCGACGGCCAGCAAATTTGCAAGGATATTATCGCTCCCTGCCTGACTGGGACAGTTTGCTGGCGCAAGGCCGATCACTGGTCAAAACCTTCGCACGTCGGGGTCATCCTAATGCCAACCGGTGTTGTTGAAAGTACAACCGATTGTGTACCCGTTGACCGCTCCACTAAAATCAATATGCGTTGAAACAGTTTCTGACAGAAGGATTGGTCGTGTCCAGGGTGCGGATGGTCAGGACCAGGGATTTGCGATGGAGATCAAAAACACAAACCCCTTGCAATGTGTCCGGAAAGCAACCAGGGATCTGCGGACTGTACTGGTTGCCGCCTGGATCCTGGCAGCGAGCTGCAACAGCACCGTACCCACCGCCACATCGGTCAACGGCCATCTTGTAACCGGGCTGGCCCGTAACGGCGTGGTCGCCTTTTTAGGGATTGACTACGCCGCGCCAAAGCGTTTTCAACAGGCCGTTCCATTGTTGATCGACGCACCGGTCATCGCCGACACGTACGGCGATGTCTGCCCCCAACCATATTACGAAGGCGAAGCTGCATCCTGGGCGCCCATGTCCGAGAACTGTCTCAATCTGAACATCTGGACCCCAGACCCCAGTGCCAACCGACTTCCGGTGCTGGCGTTCATCCACGGGGGCGGCTGGATCTGGGGCGGCGGCAACGATCCGGTCTATGACGGGTCGCGCCTGGCCGCAGCAACCAACAGCATTGTCGTGACCTTCAACTATCGGCTGGGGGCGTTCGGCTTCAACTATTTCGGCAGCGCCTCGGAAACATCCTTCCCGGACGCTGGCAACCTGGGAATTCACGATCAGTTACTGGCATTGAACTGGATCCAGGATCATATCGCTTCCTTTGGCGGCGACCCCGGTCAGGTGACAGTTGTGGGCGAATCTGCCGGCAGCATGAGCATTGGCGTACTGCTCAGCATTCCCCAGGGCGAGGGCCTGTTTGCGCGCGCATTGATGCAGAGCGGCGCCGTCAATACCCTGCGCTCGACGGACCTGGGTGCCGAAATGGCGCAGCAACTACTGACCGAGGCAGACGTGACGCAGGCCGCCGATCTTGCTGCAATGCCGTGGGAGGATCTGCTGGCCGCAGAAGAGTCGTTTGTTGATTCGCTGTTGTTCACCGACATCGCCTTTGGTCCGGTATACGGCGACGACTTGCTGCCGGAAACGCCCACAGACCTGTTAACCAAACGCGGCAGCAACACACCAACCGTATTTATGGGCACAACCAAAAACGAAGCGTCATTGTGGGCCGTCGACAATCCGCTGTTCAAAAGCGTAAGCCCGCACACCGTCAACGACCTGGTGCCCGACCTGTTCCTGGGCCGGGGCGCCACGGCGATCGCAACCTATGAAGAACTGTACCCGGACAAGTTGCCCGGCGACCTGACCCAGCAGATCTTTACGGACTATATGTTCCGTGTGCCGCACGTGCGCCTGGCGGAACGGCTGGAGGATCTGGGTATCAATGTCTACATGTATCGCTTCGACTGGTCCGGGACGGAACACGGCGCAGTCCATGCGATCGAGTTGCCGTTTATGTTTGGCTGGCTGGATATCTGGCCGGACCTGCTGGGCGATCAAGCGCCGCAGGCCGTCGCCGACGACATACAGGCCGCGTGGGGCAGCTTTGTCCACACAGGCGTGCCACAGTTGCGCGGCAAAGCCTGGTCCCGGTACACCCGGGCGCAACGCAATGTCGGCATTTTCGGCACTGAACCATCATTTGCGCTCGACCCGGATGCCGATATCCGCGAAATCTGGGACGAAATCCCCTTTGACAGCAAGACGCCAAGGATGACAGCAGATCTGGTTAACTTCGGGCTTTAGCCGGTCTATTGACTGACAAATGACGCGAACAAATCCATCCCGGTTTTCGAAACATTGACCAGTTAAGTTACGGGTCAAAGCAAACATTAGGGAACAGCCACGAAAAACGTATTAATTTCTTTATGAATCAAGCGAATGCCTGCGATCAGTGCCTCGTCACGGAAGGCTGCTTCACCAGCCCTGAGCCACATCTACAACAACCGCTCCCGATCTGGACGGGTCCAGCCGTTGTTCCAGGGCACTGCTGAGCTCGCGAACCGGAAACCGGGACTCCACGGATACAGGGATCTCGAAGCCTTCTGAAATCCATTGGCCAAGAAGTTCAAGATCGTCTCTGTTCGACTGCACCTGTGCAAATCTGCATCGTCTGGTCGACAGCAGGGATTGAAGAAATCCCGCAGGGAGCGTCCACGGATGAAGATCCACGTAGGTTCCCCCGGGATTCAAAAGCGGTGAACATTGGCGGTATCTGTACTTTGATGGCGTATCAAGGATGACGTCGACGGCGACACCACTTTCGAGAAAGTCCTCCTGCTTCCTGTCGATTACTCGATCTGCTCCAAGCATCTTGACTTTCTCGACATCACGGGTGCTGCACAGGCCAATAACCTGGGCCCCCAACTTCTTCCCGATTGCCACAGCAACGCCACCGATGCCTCCGCCGGCGCCAATGACAAGCAAGACCTTCCCCGACTTCAACCGTCCGTAGTCTCTGACAGACTGCAACGCAGTCAGCCCAGTCGTCGCAAACGACGCGGCTGCAGCTGCGTCAAGACCCTTGGGTCGTTTTGCGACAGCGGAGCACCGCATTGTCACGTATTCCGAATAAGAGCCTTGCTGTTGGAACGGGTCGAAATCCAGATGGCCCCAGATCCTGTCACCCACCGTCAGATCGGCGTCCGGGCCAACTGCGGCAACGGTGCCCGCGACATTCCATCCGAATACCAGAGGTTTGGTGTTTCGGTGCAGAAACTTGCCTACCCAGCTCTTTTTCAGGACCTGTCCTTCACCATCCTCGACAGCTGAGCACTCAACCTCGACCAGAACCTCACCAGATCGGGGTGTCGGTTTGGGAATCTCGATGATTTCGATACTGCCGTGTCCGCCCGATGCGTCTGCCGCTTTCATCAAATCCACGCAATTCCACTCCTGTCGCGCGCTGACTGCTGCCACCATAACACTTTCCAGTCATCAGCCAAACCCTCGCAGGTCACAAGGTAATCTTCAGTCCGGAAAGGTCACTTGCCCCGGTTCCCTTACTCGGTCCATTGGCTACAGTTTTGCTACGAAAAAGGGTTTACGGGGCCTGGCGTTCGGCTTTTAGAACTTTTCCACGAACCAAAATTTGAATTAATGGTCGTGAGCATGGCCATGTTTGTGGTCGTGCTCGTGCTGCTCTTCTGCAGTACGGGTCTTCTTTTCCGCAGGCGAATGTTCGTGGCTGGGATTCTTTTCAGTACCGTGAGTGTGCGCTTCGGACCCGTGGCTGTGCGTGTGAGGTTCCTGCTTCACAGGCTCAGTAACGGTAGTCCTTGTTACTGAAACCGTTGCCGCCGTGGCTGAACCAGGTGCACTGTCAGGTTCTGGTGTCGCAACTGGATGCTGTAGCGCTTCATGATGCCCGTGCTCGTCATCGCGGTAATCGTGCACATAACCATCAATCTGCATCACAAGTAGAAATACGCCAGCAATAATCAAGCCGATATTGCTCACAGTACTGAGTTTGGAAAACGACTCGGTTTTACGCCAGATGTTGAGGAATCCCACAAGAATGATCAGCGCACCAACTTGCCCGATCTCAACGCCGACATTAAATGAGATGATCTTGAGCAATAAACCATCGTCACCAAGCGGTAACTGCTGAAGCCGGGTGGACAATCCAAATCCATGAATAAGTCCGAAACCAAGCACCATACCCAGCAGGTTTGGACTGTTGATGCCGAAATACCTTTTGAACCCATCCAGGTTGTCGAATCCCTTGTAGCAGACTGTCAGCGCGATCACAGCATCGACCAGATAGTAGTTGGCAGTAACACCAGCAAATGTCGCGCCGATCAAAGTAACGCTGTGTCCGATGGTAAATGCGGTAACAAATTTGATGATTTCCTTAAACGTCGTCAGGAAAAAGACAACACCAAATAGAAAGAGGAGGTGATCGTAGCCCGTGATCATATGAACTGCACCCAGCCAGATGTAGTCGAAGTGGCCACCTATAGCCATTAATTCCTTGTCAGCGGCAGATACGCCGTGGGCAACAGCCGAGGCCGGAATGATCAGGGCAACCAGTACTGCAATTAAACTTCTCATCCAATTATCGTAACCCGCGCGTGCGGTAAACCCCGTTTTGCGCCAGCAAAGTGGTGCAACGTTCAAGAACTGACCCGTCGGCCACTTTTCAAGCCTGTGATCGTGTTTTTCCTGGACCAGAGAAACCAGCATGAAAAAAGGCTTCCAGACGAATCTGGATGCCTTCGAAAAAATGGCGGGGCGGACGGGACTTGAACCCGCGACCTCCGGCGTGACAGGCCGATCCAACGTGTCCACCGGTGTCCATAGGTGCCTATTTATGCGGGTTTAGGGCCAGTAACTGCCCACCACTGTCCACTGCTTTCCACCCGTTTGGCTACAGTTTGGCTACAAACTTGCGACCCTGGAGACAATTCTCCTGATCGGCACGGACCCAGATTCAGATCTTGTGCCCGGATGAGACTAACATAGAACTTGGTACTGAAATATAGGGCAGGTCACTCTGTGCTCTGGAAAACGCTAACCACTGCGGCCGCCGCGGTGCCTTCTTCGCCTGCCGTAGCGGTAGACGGCACGATCTACATTGGATCAGGCGACGGGAGCCTGTATGCGATTAATCCTGACGGTAGCGTCAAGTGGTCGTATGCGACGGGTGCCGGGATTAGATCCTCACCCGCCATCGGCGCCGACGGGCGTGTTTACATCGGGTCTTACGACGACAAAATATACGCGATTAAATGACGCTGCATAGTTGCCCAGACTGCGGAAATGCAGTTTCTGACAAGGCTGCCAGCTGTCCA
>JBFJWU010000057.1:0-13373 GCA_041623475.1 bacterium
GATAGACCGGGTCCGGACGGGATTTGATTTTGGGCAGCTTCGACACCTGGTAAACCGGCACCGGTTTCAACCCGGTCACGTCGTCAACGATCTCGGAGTCCTCCGGTCGCATTCCCAGCGTATTTCCGGCACGAATCTGGAACGATCCCTCGCTGCCAAAGCTTTGCTTGCCGAGGCCAAAAACAGGCCGGGACTCGGCCTGTTGGTCCACCTGCGTCGGCGGCGGCGCTGCATCAGCGGGATCGGTTTTTGTCAGGTCGACCACACGATCCGGCAATGCCCTGACCGGTTCCGGCGGCACCGGCTTGGCCGGTTCAACTGCGGGCTCGGGTTCAGGCGGTGGCGCCGGCGGCGCAATTTCGACGATATCGACGGGCTGCAGCGTATCGGCGTTGGGCAGGTCCTTGTCGCCGCCCCCCAGCCACGCGAGCCCGACAACGGCCACGTGCAACAGGAGCGCACCAACCCAGGCAACCTGATACGTCCGGTCATCCCAGACCGGAGGGCTGGCAATACCGGACGTCAAGGCTCTGGCTGATCCTCTTCGGCAGGCGCTACGTTGATCGCGTACTTTTCCACGCCTTCCTGGCGCAACAGGTCAATCACACCGACGACATAACCATGGGGGGCGGCATTGTCTGCCGAAATCAAGGCCCGAACGTTTTCTTTGTCTCGGACCGCCTGGCGAAGCGCCACCTTATCGATACCGTCACCGTTAAGCAGCAATCCACCATCGGCCAGGACCGTAATTCCGACGTCAGTGCCTGATTCCGCTTCCCCGGTTGCCGCCTGCGGCAATTCCAGTGGAATAGACTGGTCAAACATTGCTGGTGCCGTCAGCATGAAGATAATCAGCAGGACCAGGACAATATCCACAAACGGGACAATGTTGATCTCGCTGAACGGCTCGTCACCACCGGATGCTGGTGCGGCCACGGTCAGCGTTCCCGTGCCGCGGCCAGCCAGCCGCCGATTTCTTCGATTTCGTCGCGGACCTGGCTTGCCCTCCGGGAAAAGTAGTTGAAAGCCAGGACACACGGGATCGCCACCAACAGGCCCATCCCGGTCGCTACCAGGGCCTCGGCAATGCCACCCATAACCGCGTTGGGATTACCTCCACCGGCTGCCGCCAGGTCCCGAAACGCCTGCATAATCCCGAAGACAGTTCCCAGCAGACCTATAAACGGTGCATTGGCACCGAGGGTCCCCAGAACCGATGCCCGGTTCATCAGCATTCGCCGCAAATTTCCGGCTGCGTTGCGGATCTGCGCCTGTACCGCAGCGTCCTGCCCGCCGGTATTCCAGACATCGACGAACAGACCGCCCAGTTCGCCAGCCTGGTCGGGAACCCAGTCCCCGGGCCGGTCGGCCGCGACCAATCCCGATCGAACCTGCTCCAGTGCTGACTCGATTGGCGGCAGTGTGCGACGAAAGACGACAACGCGGTCGATAATGATCGCCGTCGCCCAGATACTCAACCCGATCAATAACCAGAGCACCACCGTGTCAGCGCCACCCGTCAGGTTCAGCAATATTTCTACCAGGCTTCCTTCTTGCATTGTCTAATTCCCCAGTCAGTTAATTTTCAATACGTGCTTGAATCGAATCATGGCTGCCACGTTCGAACCGGATAACCGACCATTGGCGTCAGCGTTTGCGGCAACGAATGACGGAGGAACGGATCCCGGTCCAGATCATCCAGGACCGTCGTTGCGGTCACGTTTGCCCCGGTTGTCAACGGCATCGCCGATTCGATCCGTCCTGTCACGCCGTGGGGCAGAACCGCTGTGTAGGTCAGCGCCACACTGAACTGATGCCGTGTGTCCGGCTCCAGGGCCAGATGCGCCGGTTCCGTAACCGACAGCCAGATCATTCGCTGCCCCTCTGCAAGCAGTACGTTGCCAATCCCGTTCCTGTGCGGCTCACGTGGCGGCTGGGCGGCATCGATTTCCATGCCGATGTTTGCCGTACCGCCCTGCCGGTCATAAATCGTTGCCTGGACGGTCACCAGTGGATATTGCTGCGGGTCGATTTTGGGCGCCGACAACCCACCACCCTTGACGTCGAAGGGTACCCAGTCGGCCGACGTCAGGCTCATTGGATAAAAGGTCCCCTCGGTCGCCAACAGATCTATTTCGGGTTTGTTGTAGCCCGGTTCGGCTGGGGCCGGGTTGGTGGCCAGGTCACCGTCGAAAAATACAGGTTCGATCCGCAGACCCTGCCGCGTCGTAAACCCGGTCGCATGGCGTACCGGACGGGTCACCGCCTGCCGCCGTTCCAGCAAGTCCTCGGTCATTCCGATCGAGTACTCGCCGTCGTCAGGAACGACAGCCAGCTTGACCCGCTTGATCACCGGATTTTGATTCAGCCGGACGCGGATCGCGTCGGCGACTTCATCGTTGGTCGGTTCCCGCGCCTCCCCGGTTTCGTCCTCGATATTCCGCCGCAGAACTCGTCGAACCAGCTCGGGCAGGACGATACGAACCTGCTTGAAACCCTTGAACTCCTCGTCGCCGACTTTGACTGATGCCAGTACGTACAACGGCACCGTGTCAAAAATATCCCCGGCCGGGAACTCGCCGGGGTCGATTTCAGGCAGTGCCCCTGTCACCGTTGTACCGCTGCCCAGATAGAACAGCTCGTTTTCCGGGTCGTCGATGCTGTCTGGATCCGACAAGTCCTGGTTGATCGCCGGAAAATCCGCCCGTGGCGGGTTGATAACCAGATACCACTGGATCGTCGGCCGACGGAATTCCGGATCGAAGATTTTCACGGATGCTGTGACCTGGGCTGGCGGGGATATTGCGCTGGGACTGGCATCCATATGAACGATGCGTGCGCCGTCCAGTTTCGCACCGGTTTCCATACTGCACGCCGACGCTCCCACCAGCGTCCCGACAACAAATATCAATGGCCTCACGTCTCGCCGTGCCATGATCAAAACTCTGCTTCCAACCCGATGTAGGGAAAGAACGGAAAGCCGTTCGCGGTTTCCCGTTCTCGGGTTTTGTCGTTGAATTCAGTAAAGACAATGTTCTTGTAATTGGTCGTATTGATAATCTCGAACAGCCAGGCCAGGTTCCAGGTGTCAAACAACCAGGTGCGCTTGACCCGTGTATCCAGGCGCAGGTACGGTCGCTGACGCTCATTCAGTTCACCAAAGATCGGGATATATGATGCCCTGTCGCCAAAATACAGAGTCTGCAGCAGTTCTTCCTGGGGATTTCCGGACGCGACACGAAACGCACCACCGACTTCCCACTTGGCAGAAGGCACCCAACTGGCGACCAGGTTGAATACATGCGGCTGGTCGAATGCGAAGGGCTCTTCTGGAAAACCAGGCTGGACCCTGCGGAAACTACGGGTAAAGCTGTAGTTGACCCAACCGGAAACCTTCTCGGTCAGTGGCTTACGCAGCGAGAACTCGAAACCGTAGGCACGTCCCTTACCCCAGTTCTGGTACCTGGGTTCACCCAGCGGTTCGGGATTTTCGGTAATCAGGTGATCGATCCACTTGTAAAACAACTCGACCTGGGTATCCAGGTTCCAGACGATTGTCTCCTGCCAACCAACCATGGTGTGGTGGGCCCGGTTAGGACCGGCATCCGGGTTACCGACAGGATCGGGTGCTGTCTCGATACCTTTCGGGGACTGGTGGTAAATACCGTACCCGGTCTTGAATGTTCCATATTCATCGGTCGGGTACAAAAACAGTGCCCGGGGGTCGGCAGTTTCAACGTTGTCGCTGTAAAAGTTGAGCCGCCCGCCGACAGCTGCCTGCGGACCTCCCTGCGGCCCGACGCGAAACTCGGTGTACGCCCCGCCACTGTAAAACTTGTCCGTCGCATCGAACAGCAGGCGTTCGACGGTAAAGAAATCGTAATCAAATTCACCCGGACGGGGCGGACGGGGAAAGAAGATGTTGATTTCTTGGCGCGTATATAACCAATCCATGCCTGCAGCGACCAGCAACAGGCGGTGCAGACGGGTTTCCCAATCAGTACGAACGGTCAACGTATCCTGGGAAATTCTGAATCGTTCGCTGTTGGCCAGGTTCAGTTCAAATGCGGTACGGGTAAATCCCGCCAGGGTCGTGCCTGTCAACGCCTGCCCCGCATAACTGGCATTCAGCGTCTGGCTGTGCTGGTTAATGGTCTGTGAAAACGCATTGAATGGACTGTCCGGGTCCAGTTGTCGATTCTCCTCACCGATCAGGGCCAGCTCGTCCTGGGCACCAAAAACGAAACCGCGCAATGTCCATTTGCCCTTGCGGCCAACCAAACGAGACTGGTAATCACGGAATTTGGGAAGTGTACTGAAATTTACACCGGCGCGATCGGGAATGACTTTGTCGATGAACAAGTGGGCGTAGCTGCTGCGCGCCCCAATTTGCATCCCGGCCTTGTCGCCCAACGGGCCCTCGGCATATGCTTCGCTCAGCAGGCTGCTGACCAGTGCACGACCCTGCCAACGGTCCGTTTTTGGATCACGGATTCGGACATCGAGTACCCCCCCGATCGCATCCCCGTAACGCACACTGAAGTTGCTGGGATACAGGACGACCTCTTGAATCAGTTCTGTGGCCACAATGCTTTTGATCGAGCCAAAATGAAAAACGAACGGCACCTCGATACCATCCAGGAAAATCTTGGTATCCCGTGAGTCGCTGCCGCGGACGATCAATTCCCCGGAGAACTCGTTCGTCTGGCTGACACTGGGCAATTTCTGGACCACACGTATCGCGTCATCAAATGTCCCGGGAACGCTTCGCAATTCCCTGGTATCCAACCGTACTCGACTGACTTCTGCACGCTCGCGCTCCGCTTCTACGACCAGTTCCAGCGGTGAGAGTCCTTCGGGAACAAGCCGGTAGACGACCTCCAGTCGCTCGGCGGCACTGACCGACTCGGCAAACTGCGCGATCCGGTAACCCGGTGCCGAGACGACAACCGTAATCGCACCCGGCGACGTCCGGAGGCGAAATACGCCGCTGGCGTTAGTAGACGTCACGGCACCGCTTGACGGAAGCGTCACCTGGACACCCGGCAACAAGCGTCGGGATCCCTGCTCATATACGGTACCGGTCAGGAACCCTGTCACGATTGGAGGGGCACGATACGGTGGTGGCACCTCGATTTCGACTTCCACATCAGCATCGAACGGCACTCCGTCGCGCGTCGCCGGCGCAAACGGGGTTCGCAGCAACGCGTCGATAACCGGCCTGGTAAAGGGGTCGGCCGACGCCTGCAGTACCGTAACATTGGTAACGTTGCCGCTGGCCAGGACGGTAAAGCGGACCGCGACAACCCCGGTTGAACGGGTCGTCACGTTGTCCGGGTAATCGATCCGGGGATCCGTCAACGGTGCCGGCGCAACCAGCACGGGTTGCGTGTCCTGCTGGGCGTGCGCTGGTATTGCCGTGCCCCCGATGACCAAGGTCAGGACTGCGATCGCAACGTTATTCAAAATCCGATCGGGAAACATGTCCGCTTCACGTTCAGTACCGCCATCGGCAATGGTCGCTGGCAACCAGGATGGGTCGCCGGGGCTTTATTTCATTATCGGGGATTTGCCGGCGGTTTCGCAGCGGCAAAACATGATTTCGGTCCTACAAAAACCACCGTGCGTACAACCCGGCACCCCTGGGCGCAATGCCGAACTCCGACCGGGGTTCCGGAATGGCTCCGGACAAGTCCGCCCGCCTTCCGCCCGTCAGCCATCCAAACAATGACAGGTCCGCCTCATCACTTACAGACCAGGTCAGCCGTGGCTGCCAGAACGTGGATCCGTCGATGACATTGACAAGACCGGACCCGTCCAGCCGCACCAGTGGATGCGCTTCGTAGCTCGCCGATACAAACCAGTACGCGGCAGCCGACAGAAACTGCCACCCCTCGGCAACAGGCCCCGCGGACTGTACAAGAATCAGGTCCGCGGAATCCCGCGCACCCGAATCCTGGTACAGGATTCCACTGCTCAGCAGGACCTCGCCCTTGACAAACCCGTCGGCTCCGGCAACAACGGAAGCCGCCGCGCGCGGCCCTCCTCCGGGGGCAAATTCCCCGCGACGCTGTACCAATGCGGCCTCAGCCCAAACTGCTGCCCGACCGACTTCGCCCTCCAGCCCCAGGCCCCCGAATCCACGCTGCCGAAATCGCCCGGCCAGTGCCTCGATGTCGAACAGGCCCCACTGCAGCCGCGACCGCGCAACAGCGGCAAAATCGCCGATCGGATCGCTGCCAACCAGGATCAATTCCGCTTCCCCTGTGTCGCCAACCCCGGTTCGAATTCGCAGCGCATCGACGCCAGGCCTGAACGTGCTGTCCAGGTCACCGGGCGCAAATGGCGCCAGTATGTCCAGGACGCTGACAAAATGACTGGTACCCAGCCCGATTGGTTGCCGTCCCAGTTGCAGGTCCAGGGGGCCCGCGCGGAAAGCAACATCGGCACGGTCGATCCACCCCTGGACCAGGACGTCATTGTCGGCAACCGGACGCCAGCGCAGACTGTGGAATCGCAACGGAACCGCAGTGCCCAGAAATGACGCGCCAGGTGAACCCGCCAGCATTCCGCCTGCGTCACTGGAGAATGTTCCGTTGATTTCCAGTTCCAGGTCCGCGCGCCCACGGTCAAACTTGACGGCCACGTTCGGTCGGGCACGCGTGTCACTGATGCCTTGCCAGCCGTCGGGCAACAGCGCCCCGTTGTCCTGCCAGTGCAGCACGGCTGTTGACTGACGAATCGCAGCACCCGCCTGCCAGTCTGTGCCCGCCCGCGCCCCGGTGGCTGGCAAAGCCGCCAGCAGCACCCAGATTGTCAGCCACGTCGCGCGCACGCTGTTCTATTCCTGGCCCTGCCTGGTATCCGACTGAATGCGACCATCGCGCATCCGAATGACCCGGCGGGCGTTGTCGATAACCATCGGGTCATGGGTACTGAACAGAAAGGTAACGCCATCCCGTTCGTTCATCTCGCGCATGTGTGCAAGGAGCGCTTTTGCGGTTTCTGAATCGAGGTTCGCAGTTGGTTCGTCGGCAAGGATAATCGCAGGATTACTGGCCACCGCACGGGCGACAGCCACACGTTGCTGCTGGCCACCGCTCAATTGGTTTGGAAAACGATCGGCCAACCCATCCAGGCCCAGCGCCGAAAATATTTCATCGATCCGGGCATGACGGCGCGCCTGCTCGACGCCCTGGACAAGCATGACAAACTCGGCATTTTCCCGGGCTGTGAGGACCGGGATCAGGTTGTATGCCTGGAAGACGAAGCCGACGTGACGCAGGCGCAGGTCCGTCAACTCATTGTCTGTCTTGTCGTGGGTGCTTTCGCCGCGAACATGGATCTCGCCCGAATCTGGCCGATCCAGCCCACCAATCAGGTTCAGCAAGGTTGTCTTGCCGCTGCCGGACGGACCTGCAAGGGCAACAAACTCGCCCGACTGAATCTCCAGGTCGACTTGGTCAACGGCACGGATCTCGGTGTCAGCCTGGTAGTAGATTCGCGAAGCCGCGCTGATCTTGATTGCCAGTGTTTGTTCATTGTTCATCTGGTTCCTCCGGTCAGTAATGGCGCATGGCATCTGCCGGCTTCACCTGCAGCGCCCGATAGGCGGGGTAGATTGCGGCGACGACCGCGATCCCGATCATTAATCCGGCAAACGTCAGCATCCCGCCGACATCCCAGGTCGAATAGATAATGGGTTCGATAATAATGCCCTCAAAATCCATCTCGCCGAATTTGCCAATGTCGATTCCCTTGTTTACAAGGCGGATGTTCAGCAGCATCGCCCCGACCAATCCGATTACCGAACCAGTGACGCCCAGGACAAATGCTTCGACCAGGACCATTCTTCGGACTCCAGCCGCAGACAACCCCAGTGATCGAATTACACCAAATTCCCGAACACGCTCCATCACACTCATTAACAGTGTGTTAATCGTCCCGATGGCTACAAGAAAATAGATGAATCCGACGATAATCTTGATGCCTGCATAGTCCATCCTGACGGCATTGGCCAGGCCGGGCATCGCCTCTTTCCAGGTATAGGCCTGCACGCCGGGGCTCTGGTCGGCAATCCGGGACGCGACCGGATATACATCTTCGATTTCGTCCTGGGACGGCAGCATCACCGCAAGCTCGTGGACGGAACCGGTCAATCCCAGTGCCGTTGCCACCGATGTGCGATCGGCGATGATCGTGTTGCCATCCAGTTCTGAAACGCCGGTACGGACGATCCCGGTGACCCGCATCAGGCGGCTCTGCATGTCACCCTGTCGCGACTGGGTCATGAATACAAATTTTCGGCGCACCTTGAGTCCCAGTTCCTCGGCCATTTTCTGGCCAATAACGACAGGGGTATAACGACTGGGCTGTTGGCTGGGCCAATCCCCATCCGTCAGCAGCCGCGGCTGGAGCAGCGGGCTGTCGGCCTGTTCCGACGCAATATCCAGACCCATCAGTACAGCCGGGCGACTGCCTCGTCCGGACCTGGCCAGTCCCGGCGCATACAGGCGCTCGAACATTTTCTCGACGTGCTCGTTGGTTTCCAGCTGTCGGCGAATCGGTTGCGGATCAAACGCATACTCTGTCCGCCGGCTTTCCAGGTATTCGGGGTGATAAAATCCGACGTGCCCCGACTGGGTCCGGACGCCTGATTCAATCATTTGCGCATAGCTGCCCTTGACCAGGTTGTTATAGGTCACGGCCAGGAATACGCTGCCCGCGATGGATGTCAGTTCGATGACACTTCGACGTTTGTTGCGCCAAAGGTTTCGCCACGCCAGCTTCAGGAACAACAACGTTACACCTCGCTGAGCGCCTGGACGGGGCGCAGGCGACGCAATCTGAAAGCCGGAAAGAAGCTGACGACGATTCCCAGGACCAGGATCAAACCAACCGGCAACAGGATATTCTGGGCCGTTGGGTAGGACCGCAGGCGCGGTTGCATTGTCGTGCCTCCCCAGCTGATCGTTGACATCGATCCACTCAGGTCAATATGGTTGTAGAACAGGTAGATACTCAGTGAGGCGCCCAGTACGCCCCCGATGACCGCCGCGACGGTGCTCAGGATTGCGCCCTCCAGGATAATCAACCGGGACAACCGCGCCGGACGCAGTCCGATCGCCCCCATTACCGCGAATTCGCGAATGCGTTCAAAGAACGACATCGTCATCGTATTTGCGGTCACCAGGATGACCGCAAAGTAAAAGATCAGCGACATGATCAGCTGGGCTTCGTCCCAGATGTCCAGGTACTGGGCGATGACAGGCAGGACTTTCTGCCAGGGAACGATGTCCGTGTCCGGAAATCGTTCGGCCATCGTCGCAGCCCACTCAGTCGATGCCAACGGCCGGTCCAGGCGTACCGCGAATTCGTGGACTTGACCTTCCAGCACCAGGAATCGTTGCAGGGTTTCCAGACTGACGACCGCCAGCAGCGCATCCCTGGCCGGGTCCCCTGTATCAATTACCCCGGCGATACGAAACATCTCCTGGGCAATCGACCCGTCAGCCGCCATCCCCATAGCAGCCAGCTCACCCCCGACCGACGCATTCAACCTGCGGGCCAGTCCGCGACCGATCACGACATCACGGCTCCTTGCACCAGACAGAAAGTCACCGTCCACAACCTTGGTATGAAGGATTGTCACCAGGCGCTCCTGGGCCGGATCGATACCAAACAGTTCCGCCGGTTGCGACTCCATGTCCTGCCCGTCACCAAAACTGAGTAAGGCGAATCCCTTCAGCCGGGGTGCCACGCCAGAAGATGTCGACCTGGCTTCAGAGGCTGCTGGATGATCCTGGGGAATCGTCAACTGGATCTTCCGGTCGTCCAGATAGCCGCTGGCCGTTACCTTGGCGTGGCCGTGGTACAGCTCGGTCGCACCCTCAATCATGTCCCAGAACATTCCCTCGTTGATGCCCAGCATCAAAATCACGAGGCTGGTGGCCGTTGTCATTGCCCCCATCGTCAGCAACGTCCGCCGCTTGTTACGCAGCAGGTTGCGATATCCCAGCCGGAACAGCATCAGCGACCGCGCAGGCTGCGCAACGTAAAGATGTCGCCCGGCAACGAAATGCCCATTTCCAGGGTCTCGTATACAAATTCAGTGTATTCACCGGGATCGTCGACGGGTTCGATGCGCGACAGCAGCGGTATCAGGCGGCCATTGACTGGTTCGACACGGTCAAAAGTCATCCGACGAACCAGTTCGCCATCCTCATCAAAATAATCAACGCGCAGCGGAATCCGTTTCCGGTAGTCCGCAACATACATCAGCTTCCCCCATACGACCGCGGCCTCTGGCTTGGGCCGGGCAATGATCACGGCTGTGGTCTCGCCCTGGAAGCCGACGCTGAAATCATAGAGCTGGTCGATCTTGGCTTCCTTGACCAGGTCATCATTGGTATAGTGGCTGCCCATCCAGCCGTCGCCCATCAACGCCGACGGTACCTTCATGACCCGGTCGATCTTCGGCAGGTAATTCCAGATCTGTTCGTCGACCTTAAGGGTTGTGATGCCTGCTTCTTTCTTTGGCTCAAGGATTCGCGCCAGAAACCGGTCACGGTCCTGCCCCCACAACTCCAGCCGAAGTTCGCGATTCCAGTCTGCGGTGACAATTTTCATCGTTGCGACACCGTGACTCGTCTGTCCCTGGTACTGGGTTTCGATCTCGCGAACGAGCTGTTCCGCGTCCAGTGCCTGGCCAACGGCCGTGCCAGGCAATAACAACGCCAGCAGTACATACCATCGTTTCAAGGTTCGAGTCCTTTCGTGCGGGCGTTTTCGCGACGTAATGTCCTGATTCTTCAGATCATGACATGTTTTGCGGTCATCTGCGACAAATCAGGGAACCAGCGACGGGACCGCAAGGTCCCACAACATACCTATGCCGTCAGGATAATCGTATGCCCCGTTCGTTCAAGAATGACGTACCGCCATCACAAATAACGCCAGAGTCGGTCTGGAAGAACCGCCGCAAATGGCTGGGCGATACCGGTCGATTGGGCCTGGGAACACTGGTTGCCGCCGGATTGTCGCCGACGCTGTCGAGAGCCGCAATTGCGGTCGGGAAACCGGCAACGACAATACGCACAGATGAACCGGTGACTGAATATGAGGCGGCAACCACCTACAACAATTTTTACGAGTTTGGCCTGGACAAAAAGGACCCTGCAAGGAACAGCGGCGACTTCAAGCCAGACCCATGGTCGATCCGCGTCGACGGACTGGTTGCCAATCCACGGACGATTGCGATCGAGGACCTGGTCAAACCGGCGGATCTGGAGGAGCGGATCTATCGACTTCGTTGTGTCGAAGCCTGGTCAATGGTTATTCCCTGGATCGGCATCCCGCTGTCAACCGTTGTCAAACGCCTGGAACCGTTGTCCGGGGCCAAATTCGTCGCCTTTGAAACAATTCTTCGACCGGCTGAAATGCCTGGTCAACAACGCGCATTCATGGACTGGCCATACGTCGAAGGCCTGCGCATGGACGAAGCAATGAATCCGCTGACGATACTCGTAGTCGGCATGTACGGCAAACCGCTACCCAATCAGAATGGTGCCCCGCTCCGGCTCGTCGTGCCGTGGAAATACGGATTCAAGTCGATCAAATCGATTGCTCGCATTACGTTCACATCCGAGCGCCCGCCAACCTCGTGGAGTGCCCAGGCACCGAATGAGTATGGCTTCTACGCCAATGTCAATCCAAATGTCAGCCACCCACGCTGGAGCCAGGCCAAAGAGCGGCGAATCGGCGACCTGTTCAAACGGGACACCCTGATGTTTAACGGATACGGTGACTATGTCGCCGCCATGTATGCAGGAATGGACCTGAGCAAGAATTTCTGAGAACGGATTTGTTCGGGGGCGACCCGGGTTAATGTTCCCGGGCGCGACGTATTTCACGCCAGCCGATGTCTGTTCGGTACTGGCAACCCTCCCAGGCAAGTTGCTCGACTCGAGCATAAACAGCCCGCCGAGCGTCGTCCAGTGTTTTGCCGTGGGCCGTCACACCAAGCACGCGGCCACCATTTGTGACCAGTTCGCCTGTGTCCTCGCGGCCAGTACCTGCATGAAAAACGATTGTCTGGCCGTCCGACATCTGCCCAAGTCCGGAAATCACATCGCCCTTGCGAGCCCCTTCCGGGTACCCGGCGCTGGCCATCACAACACAAATCGTCATCCCGTCTTTCCAGACCGGCTTGTCGGCCGAGGCCAGGTCCCCGCGTGCTGTCGCGAGCAGCAGCGGCACCAGGTCGCAATCCATGTGAACCAGCAGCGGCTGGCATTCCGGATCACCGAAACGCACGTTGTATTCCAGAACCTGCGGCTCGCCATCGACAATCATCAGGCCGCAATACACCACACCACGGAAATCGATTTCGTCCGCCTGGAATCCAGCCAGGGTCCTGTCCAGGATCTCAACCTGGATACGTTCCATTAATTCTTCGGTAACCAATCCAGTCGGCGTATAGGCGCCCATCCCACCGGTATTGGGTCCCTCGTCGCCGTCAAAAATTCGTTTGTGATCCTGGCTGGGTGCCAGAGGAATGATCGATTTGCCATCGCTCAGTGCAAGGATACTGACTTCTTCGCCGTCCAGGAATGCTTCGACAACAACCCGCGCACCGGCATCTCCAAACCGGCCATCACCCAGCATATCGTCGACAGCGGCCAGGGCTTCGTCCTCTGTCATCGCGACGATCACGCCCTTACCGGCTGCCAATCCATCTGCCTTGACAACAATCGGTGCACCCTGTTGGCGAATGTACGCCCGGGCTTGGTCGAGATCGGTGAATTCACCGTATGCGGCAGTCGGGATTCCGTGCCGATCCATAAATGACTTTGCGGCCCGTTTGGACCCCTCCAGAATCGCGCCATCCTGTCCGGGACCGAATACCAGCAATCCGTTCTGTCGCAGCGCATCCGCCATTCCGTCGACCAGGGGTGCCTCGGGCCCGACCACGACCAACTCGACCCCGTGGTTGAGCAGGCGCTCTGCAAAACCGGAAAAATCCGACAAATCCTGGTCAGTCCAGGTCGGTCCGATTTCCTTCCAACCCGGATTTCCGGGAATTCCAACAACCTGCTCGACCAGCGGAGATTGAGAAATCTTCCAGCCCAGGGCGTGCTCGCGCCCGCCGCCGCCAACGACTGCTACCTTCATGACCTGCCTGTTTTTGCGTTTTCCGGGTCACCCATCTGAGTGATGGGTGTCATTGTACTGAGTGTTGCAGGGCGCAGCATCCGGGCATTATGCTAATGCACATTCTTTATATGTGGTTGATATGATTCTTGAATATTCAATGTTGTTCATCGCCACCGGCCTGCTGGCGACAGTTTTCGCTGCGCTGGTCGATCATTGGC
>JBFJWU010000058.1:0-13285 GCA_041623475.1 bacterium
CGTACGACCGTACTGCAGGTTGGCTCGACGGACAACGCCGGATTATTCAACTACTACGTCGAAGTTTGTGACGTCAAGAACCAGCAGGCCACCAACTGCAACAGCAGCCTGGTCCTGGAGAATGTTCGCGCAAACTTCGCCGAGTTTCGGTCTGAATAAGCCGGATCCAGGAGGATATAACTCATGAAAAAATTCATTCTTATGTCGATCGTAGGTGCATTCAGCCTGTCATCCGTCGCCTGTGCCCCGGCACTGATGCGTGACATGACGTCTGAACTGTACTGGGGCGATGGATCCGGATTTTACCTGGCGTATTCCCAGGGACACGGATTCAAGTGGGTCCCAAAAGTCAGCTGGTGTTCGCTGCATGACGACAATGGTATTACCTGCAAAATCCAACCGGATGTCGAGGCAGCGATGCCCGGCGGTGCCAAAGTCCAGAAGTAAGCAAACGCTTGCACGTTGAATCTGAGGCGCGGGCCGGTAACGGCCCGCGCCTTTTTTTATGAGCACTGTTTTGACAACCCAACCACCACCTCTGATCCTGGGTAGCGCGTCGCCGCGTCGTGCCGAGTTGTTGTCCCGGATGGGGCTCGATTTCCAGCAGGTAGCTCGCCATTCAGACGAACAGTTCGATCCAGGTTTGCCGGGGGACCAGGTGGCAATGGCGATCGCCAGACAGAAAGCGGCGGTCTTCAGCGACCTGGCTGCCGATCACGTTGTCCTGACCGCGGATACGGTCGTCGCGTCTGACACCAGGATCCTGGGCAAACCCCGCAACCGTGCGGATGCGATCGCGATGATCGAGTCTCTCAGTGGGCAGTGGCACACGGTTTGGACAGCGATCTGCCTGACACACGGGGACTGGCAGGACTGCCACACCGAAGGAACGCGAGTCAAGTTTGCGTTACTGGACGGGGTCGAAATCGAGCATTATGTGGATACGCACGAGCCGTTTGACAAGGCGGGTGCATATGGCATCCAGGAGTGGATTGGCCTGGTGGGAATCGAACGGATTGAAGGGGACTACCACACCGTAATGGGGCTGCCTACCCAGCGTCTTTGGACGATGCTGAAACAATTGGCTGAGCGGGAACGTCGTTGATCCTCAGGGGTCGGGGCGCTCGGGCAGCAGCAATCGTTCCGGGCTGGGACGATGGCGGTAATTGGTCAGGGGTACGGCTTGCGCCTGGAATTGCTCGCCGTCCGTAATCTGGACATCGACATTGACGTCAGCATCTTCAAGCCGGTTAAGTGCCTTGAGCGCGCGTTCCAGCGAGTTTACGTAATCGCCCGGATACGTGGTTCTGTCCGCCAGAAGCTCGTGGGCCTTCAGCGCCCAGTCAACATCGCGTTCACCCCAGATTACAGCCTGGACTTCGCCGGTCGTGTGCTTGCCAAAAATACCGTAGTTCCTGGGAAATAATTCCGTCAGGTTCTCAATATCGGATTCCAGACGCTGGCGATCAAAAACCACCTGTCCATCGTGGTCGGTTAACAGGGGCAGGGTGGTGAAGTCATTCTTATGCTGGGCCAGGAACACGAGGTTGACCGCCAGGTCGGCGACAGGCTTGTCATTGTGCGTGACGCGTACAGTTATCGAATCGGGAAAATCCGGTTTTTGCGTATCATTCATTCGCTTATTTTACAACGGAATGCCCCGTCGGGCGTGTTGTTGCCGGAAACTCTATTGAACCGTCCGTCGCAGGGCAGATGTCGCCGAGGGGTGCTGTCGGACCAGCATTGGTAACCGGCGGTTTATCCGCGATGCCGCTCTGGTTATGGATCGGTATGCTGCCTGGTCGGTTCGTGACCAGCGCAGGCCGAAATCACGGCGTAATCGATCCGGCAACATGCCTGCAGCCAGGACCCGGCTGACGGGTCGCAATGGTGCGGTCAGCCGCGGTCCACCATTCAACAGGGCGTTGGCGACAGCCCGACCGGCATCGGAAACCTGCAATTCTGTGTCCAGCATTCGATCCATGTAACGCCGAAACGCGATCAGGTCTGGCGGTGCAACGTCATCGGACACACCGAATAATTGTCCGAAAACCAGGCTTTCTTCGTAGAATTGACATCGCTGGCGCCAGGTCAACGGCTCGACCAGTCGTTCGTATCCGAACATTGTTGAGTCAATCAGCGTCGCGTGGACCCACAACAATAACTCGGGATCATCGGCGCGATAGGATTCGGCTGGTACGGTTCCGTTGTCAGAGGGCATCTGTCCTTTGACCCGCTGGTGCACTGCAAAAACCCTTGTTGCCATGTCGATTGCTGTGTCAGCGGTTCCAAAAAGAATGTTGTAGACAGCATCAAATGTACGAAAGGCACGTCCAAAGGGATCTGTCTGGTAGGCGCTGTGATCGACCACGCCCTGGGCAACTTTTGGATGAGCAACCTGCAACAGCAGCGCTCGCATTCCTCCGGCCAACAGGACGTTTTCCCGGGTCAGGTGCCAGGTAACCGATCCGGGACCGAAAAAGCCGTGGTCAGGGTTGTCCAGGGCGTCGGCCAGGCCTTGCAATTGCTGCCGGAACGCCTTGACAGAGCCAGGTTTGACATTGTTGCTCATACGGCGATGCTAGCTGGAACTGCGGCGATTTTCAACAACGGTCTTTATTGAACTCAACTCCGCCCATGGATATAAGTAAGTGCTTACTAACTATTTGCGGGCGGTCAGAATTCCCGTTAGCATAACGTTGTTCAACCGAAAGAATGGGTGCCGATTTGACACAGGGAAAAGTATTTGAAAATGCCAGCGCCGCCCTTGGTGGAGTTGTCGACGACAATCAGACGCTTGCGGTTGGTGGATTCGGACTGTGCGGGATCCCTGAAGCGCTGATCCTGGCGTTACGAGACAGCGGTGTGTCCGGATTGACGTGCATTTCGAACAACGCCGGGGTTGATGACTGGGGCCTGGGATTGTTATTGCAAACCCGTCAGATCCGCAAGATGATTTCCAGTTACGTTGGTGAAAACAAGACATTCGAGGCGCAATACCTGAATGGCGAACTGGAACTCGAGCTCAACCCACAGGGGACACTGGCCGAACGATTGCGGGCCGCCGGAGCCGGAATACCGGCATTCTACACCCCGACGGCTTATGGCACGCCGCTGGCGGAGGGCAAAGAGACACGGGATTTTAACGGCAAGGGACATGTACTGGAACACGCATTTGACGTTGATGTCGCGTTGGTCAAGGCCTGGAAGGCAGACGAAACCGGCAATCTGGTTTATCGAAAAACAGCCAGAAACTTTAATCCGATGATGGCCCAGGCCGGTAACGTTACAATTGTCGAAGTTGAAGAGGTGGTTCCAACCGGCAGCCTGGATCCGGACCAAATTCATACATCTGGAATATTCGTGGACCGGATTATCGTCAATGCAAGTCCGGAAAAACGTATCGAACGCCGGATGACGAGGGAGGCCTGATTATGCCACTTGACCGAAACCAGTTGGCCCAGCGGGCCGCCCAGGAATTGCGCGATGGTTTTTACATTAATCTGGGAATCGGGATTCCGACTCTGGTGGCGAACTACATCCCGGACAACATGCAGGTCTGGCTGCAAAGCGAAAACGGATTGCTGGGAATCGGTCCATATCCTCTGGAACAGGACATCGATCCCGACCTGATCAATGCCGGCAAGGAGACAGTGACAGCGCTCCCCGGTTCGGTTTTTTTCTCGTCCAGCGAGAGTTTCGAGATGATTCGCGGCGGGCACATCAATTTGGCGATTCTGGGAGCAATGGAAGTCAGCAGTTCCGGGGATATTGCCAATTGGATGATACCGGGCAAGATGGTCAAGGGTCCGGGCGGGGGAATGGACCTGGTTGTCGGCGCGCAGCGAATTGTCGTTGTGATGTCGCACACCAATAAGGCCGGCGAACCAAAGATCCTGGACGAATGCCAGTTGCCGCTGACAGGAAAAGGCTGCGTCAATCGAATTATCACGGATATGGCGACGATCGACGTGACAGCGGACGGTTTAAGGCTTGTGGAACGTGCACCGGGTGTCGGGGTCGACGAAATCGTCAACGCAACACAGCCCCGGCTCTTGATTGACGGCGACGTACCGGAAATGAGCCTGTAGCCCGGGTTTCCGGCAGGCTGTGCGCCGCGATTTTCGTACAATAACGCCAGTTCCTGCTGGTCCGGAAACGCGCGATTTTTCTGATGTCCCCCTCCGAGACAGTCTACATTTCTGCCAACGGGATCGATTTCTGCTGCAACAAGGTTGGAAGTGGCAACAAACACGCACTGTTGTTGCACGGTTTTCCGGATAACCGCCATACATTTGACAGGCTGGCCGGTTACCTGGCTGCGATTGGGTACACGTGCTGGGCGCCCAACATGCGGGGATATGCACCAACATCGTCCCCGGCGAATGGCGACTACCAGATCATCCAGTTGGCCCAGGATGCCGTTGGGCTTGCGACCCGGATTGGCGACGGTTCGCCTGTTGACATCGTCGGCCATGACTGGGGGGCTGCAGCTATGTATGCGGCCTGTGCGCTGGAACCGGGGCGATTCAGGAGGGCGGTTGGCCTGGCATTGCCGCCGGCCCAGTATTTTGCCAATTCCATTGCGTCGATACCGGGGCAAGCCCGGCGCAGTTGGTACATCGGCTTCTTCCAACTGCCCGCGGTGCCGGAAATGATGGTCAAACGCCGTGGTCTGGCATTTGTTGACTGGATCTGGTCAAAATGGAGCCCCGGCTGGACGGCACCAGCGGAACACCTGGCCAGCGTCCGGGAAACTCTGTCGACCGGGCGGTCCCTGTCTGCGGCGCTGGCGTATTATCGAGGGGCGTTACGTGGTTCGGCCCGCCACCCCAGCAGCTTTCGTGCCACAAGTGCCTTGTTGCTGCGCAACAAGATCGATGTTCCGACATTGATAATTGGCGGCAAAAGCGACGGCTGCGTAGATCCTCGGTCGATCAATCGCGGCGTACGTGCATTTACGATGCCGCCACGGGTTCACCTGATTGACAATTGCGGTCATTTTCCGCACCTTGAATTTCCGGATCTGGTGAATGATTTGATCGCCGACCACTTGCAAATGGACATTGCCCATGTTGATTGATTCCCACGCCCACTTGACCAGCCAACGATTCGACGAGGACCGGGACCAGATGATTGCCCGTGCCCGGGCAGCAGGGGTCGGTGCAATTGTTTCGATTGGGTCGGGGTTCGGCGTTTCTGGAAACCAGCAGGCGATCGACCTGGCCGACCAGTACGACTGGATCTTTGCGACCGCCGGGATCCATCCTCACGAAGCCGATGAATGGCACCCCGAACTGGAGGAGCAGCTTCGTTTCTGGCTGGCGGGCGATAATGTGGTCGCTGTCGGTGAATGTGGCCTGGATTATTTCTATGACGATGCCCCGGCGCGGGACGTTCAATTGGCGGCGTTCGAGGCCCAATGTCAGATTGCAATTGATCTGCGTCTGCCGGTGGTTATCCACTCCAGGGATGCATTTGCAGACACGGTTTCGGTATTGCGAAACTTTGGTATCGGTCAACGGGTTCGTGGCGAAATACACTTCTTTACGACTGGACTGGACGAGGCTACGGCCTATCTTGACCAGGGAATGTTCCTGGGAATTCCTGGTGTGGTGACGCTGCCCAATGCGCCGGATCTGGTGGCAGCTGTTCCGAAACTTCCCCTGGATCGTTTGCTGATTGAGACGGACTCGCCATACGCTGCGCCGGTACCAAAACGGGGACGCCGAAACGAACCTGCCTATGTTGCGCACGTCGCCGACAAAATCGCAGAATTACAGGGCACTGATCCTGAATCTGTGCGGCGCGCAACGACACAAAACGCAATCGAATTCTTTTCATTACCATCAGGAGCGGTTGAAATATGAAATTCTGGCTGGTCAAGAGCGAATCCAGCGTCTACTCGATCCAGGACTTGAAGGATGAGGGACGTGCCCACTGGGACGGCGTGCGCAATTACCAGGCGCGAAACTTTATGCGCGACGAGATGGCGATCGGTGATATGGTTTTGTACTACCACTCGCGCGATGAACCCATCGGGGTGGCCGGCATTGCGCGGGTCTGCAAGGCCAGCTATGCGGACCACACCTCGTGGGATCCTGACAGCAAGTACTTTGACCCGAAATCTACGCCCGAGAATCCTCGCTGGTTTATGGTTGACCTTGAATTTGTCGAGGAGTTTGATCGAGTCCTGCCACTTTCTGAGCTAAAGCAGGACGACAAACTGGATGGGATGCTGGTAATCAAGCGGGGGCAGCGGTTGTCAATCCAGCCGGTGGACAAGAAACACTACAAGAGGGTCCTCAAACTGGCCGGGGCGACAACATCTGTCTGAGGAGGCATCCGGGACATCAGTCAGGGATCCAGCGAACGCAGCCTGGAAATAATTTCCGCTTTTGCCGAATGGGGCAGGGCAACTGATGAGTCCGGGGCGAGCTCAGCCAGGCGCTTGTCGTAAATTTCCAGCGCAGCCTGAATGAATTGAAACTTATTGTTGGTCGCGGCGCACATCCTGCACACCAACATGTGGATTCCTAACGACAATCGCTGCCCGAACGTCAATGGGTGCTCCAGCGATTCCGACATCAAATGCGTTGCTTTCTCGCAGTTCAGCATGATTTCCCAGTCGGTTCAGTGTTAAACCAGTTTTTGTCCAGGCAGCTTCGCAATTTCATCCGAGCCCGGTACAGCAGGACATACAGGTTTGTCGAACTGACACCCAATTCCTGACAAACGGTATCGGTCTCGATTCCCTCCAGGCTTCGCCGCCGAAAGACAAGCTCCATTGTTTCTGGAAGCGCCTCCAGGCATCGTTCAAACACGGTCCAGAACTGGTCCTGCTCGAAATGTTCTTCCGGTGTGCCATACCAGTTCGACTGGGCGTGCGCCCAATGCCCGTTGTCGCGGAATTCTTCGCGTTCTGCAAGGTAGTCGAACAATTCCGGATCGTCTGCGGGGCGTTCCCGTTTCGTGCGCCGAAACACGTCAAACATCTTGTGCCGGAGGATGCCGATCAGCCAGGTGCGTCGTGACGACCGCCCGTCAAAACTTACGCGCGCTTTCCAGGCCGCCAGAAAGGTTTCCTGGACCAGGTCGGCTGCCAGTTCGCGATCGCGGACGTGCTTAATCGCGTATCGGAACAGTGCGTCCCCGTGGGACGAAACCCATTCGTCCGGAGAGTCCGTCATTGGTTGTCAATTTCAGGGGAACCAGTCAAAGTGCCAGTGCGAAACCTGGTCACGAAAAGGGTCCCCGGACGGGGGACGGAAATCCGGCATTGGCCACCGCTCGCCACAATGACGATGCCTCCAGTGTCTGGTTGATCGCCTGGCGGCTTGCCGCAATGTGCAGGATCGTCCCGGCCAGCGAGCGCAACGGTATCGGTCGCAGCCGGTTGGCGGCAGAGTTCGCCCCAATCGTTTCCAATAGTGACGTCATCCAGTACAACGGCGGTGGTGGCACATGCCCGCCACCGTGGAACGATGACGGCCGCAGGATTGTCCAGTCGATTCCTGACTGGCGTACGATGCGTTCAGTCGTGGCTTTTGCTTTCAGGTACTGTCCCACCGGCTGTCCTGCACCTACAGATGACAGCAGGACAAAGTGATCAATCTCGGAACCCGTTGCGGCTTCAAGCAACAGGGCTGTCGTATCGATATCGCTGGATTGGTATGTGTCTCCGGTCGCAAACCGTGTCCTGGTCGTGCCGATCAGTTGGACAATCGTAGTACAGTGCGAAATGGCGGTCCTGAGGACCTGGCTGTCCTGCAGGTCGCAGATACAGGCCTTCGGATGGCTCGCCCATGGATGTCCCAGTTCGGCCTGTCTGGGCCGTACGTGCGGAACGACGTCGGCACCTTTTTCGGCGGCCATCGAAATCAGTTCCTGGCCGGTGGCTCCGGTGGACCCGGCGACAAAAATTTTGCGGTTCTTGGGTGACATCAGTCGTTGATTATACTGTAGCCCGTTGGGGGAAGCGCACGGGCATGGATACAGCCACAGCTAAGTTACTGGTCGTTGACGACAGCCGGCTGGAGCGGGAGATGTTTTCGTCTGCGCTCGGTGAGCATGGTTTTGCCGTGGACTGTGTCGCCGACGGCGACGCTGCGCTGCGTTCAATCGAAAACCAGCGACCAGATCTGGTCCTGCTTGACCTGCAAATGCCCGGGATGGACGGCTTCCAGACCCTGGAACGTATTCGCGGCAAATTCAACCATCTGCAATTGCCTGTCATTATCTTGACGGCTTCGGAGGACTCGGAATCAATCGTTCGTGCGCTTGAGTCCGGGGCAAACGACTACGTCACCAAGGCCGCAGGGAACTCCGTAATGGTTGCCCGAGTCCGGTCGCAATTGGCAATCGCCGAGGCCGAAGGTGTCGTTCGGCAGTCCCAGTCTGAATTGACCGCGACAATGGATGCGGTCCAGGACCTGATTCTGGTTGTTGACAAGCAACGACAAATCAGGCGGTGCAATCTGGCCGTATCTGAATGCCTGGGGCTGACATTCGATCGGATCCTCGGCGAGCCAATCGATCGGTTTTTCCCGGACTTGCGACCACCAGATGCGGATGTCGGGTACGACGAGTTCGATTACGGATTGGATGAGGTCGAATACGGCGTTGCAGCGTACTACGTCGATGACATCCACGGTGGCGCCTATGTCCTGGTCCTGCGGGACGTGACTGCCCAGCGGACCGCCGAGTACAGTTTGCGAGCTGCGCACGCCGGACTGGAACTGCGAGTCGCCGAACGTACAACGGATCTGCGGAAACTTGCGGCGCATCAGGAAGAGGTTCGTGAAACTGAACGACAGGCCATCGCACGCGAATTGCACGACGAGTTCGGCCAGATGTTGACTGCGATAAAGATCGATCTGGCCTGGTTGAAAAAGCAGGTTGCAAGCGTTGGCATCGAGGCCGATGAAACCGTCACTAACCTGATGATGCTGGTCGACGGGATGGTTTCACGTGTCCAGCAGATCGCAACTGATTTGCGTCCCAGTGTCCTCGATGAGTTGGGTGTCGTCGAGGCGGTCCGGTGGTTGATGACGACGTGGGAGGAGCGGGCCGGCCTGAAGGCCTCACTGATCGTTGACCCGCCGGAGTTGTCAACCAGTCGCCACGGCGCGATCACTGTTTTTCGAATTGTCCAGGAGTCTCTGACAAACGTCGTCCGTCACGCGAACGCGACACAGGTTGACGTCACGCTTGCCCGACTGGATACGGACCTGATGATTACCGTTATGGACGACGGAGTCGGACCGGATCAGGAACCGCCAGGTTTTGAGCCGGGGTTTGGAATTATCGGCATGCGCCAGCGCGCGGAAGCGGTTGGTGGCGCGTTTTCGATCGAGGCAGCATCAACGGGTGGTACAGTGGTTCGCGTGCAGATCCCAATCGAATACGTGGACGCGGCAGTATGAAACGGATATTCCTGGCAGACGACCATGCGATCGTGCGTGGGGGGTTGGCGAGGCTGATTAATGACGCCTTCGACATGGAAATCGTCGGCGAGACCGACCGCGGTATGGAGGCGCTGCGCCTGGCGCGCAGCGAGGCCTGGGATGCAATTGTCCTGGACATATCGCTGCCTGATTGCAACGGCATAGATGTCCTGAAGCAGTTACAGGAGTTTCGTCCCGATCTGCCCGTATTGATCCTCAGTATGTATCCCGAGGACCAGTATGCAGTCAGGGCCTTGAGAGCCGGAGCCATGGGTTACATGACCAAAAGCAGTGCTCCGGACCAGTTGATCCAGGCCCTGCGAATGATTACCGAAGGGCGGCGTTTTATTACGCCCGAAGTTGCCGAGCGGTTACTGCTGGACCGGGATCTGGAGGACGAACCGCACGGTAACTTGTCTGACAGGGAGTTTCAGGTCTTTATCCAGATTGCCCGTGGCAGTAAGCCTGGCGAAATCGCGCGATCCCTCAAACTCAGTTTGAGTACAGTCAACACCTATCGGCGCCGTGTCCTTGAAAAGCTTGGCGTCGACTCGAATGCCGAGATCATCCAGTACGCATTCCGTCACAATCTGGTCGACTGATTCGCGCATCCTGAACCACGGCTTCGGTGCCAGGCCCGCCGTTGACCGTGTACAAGGTTTCATTACAATGCGTCGCAGTTATTGCGACATGAATTTCGTCGTTGGTGTGACGTACGAGCACGCCCTACAGTGACACAAACACCTGTTTTATTGCGCTAGAGTCTGGGTAGGAAGCCGAGAGGTTTCCTTTGCCAGGGGGTGGCGTGTGAGAGAAATATCGAAAAACAACAGGTTCGCGACTGGCCTGCAGAGTCCAGGCTTTACGCTCGTTGAACTGATGGTCAGCGTTGTCGCGTCATCTGTGCTGGTTGTCGGAGCTGCATCGTATGTTTCGTCAGTACTTCAGACAGCTGCTGACCAGAGTTCGGGATTTCAATTTCGAAGCGAAGTCGATACCGCATTAGAGCTGCTGCGTGCCGATGTCGAGAAAGCCGGTACCGGTATTCCTGATGACCTGTTGGCGGCCAGCCCGCTGCAGATGTTCAGCCTGGACAACGAAATCACCTATATCGCGTCCAATTCGATCCGGGACGTAAACTCAACATCGGCATCGGACGAACTGCATCTGGGTGGTGCCGGCATGGACCAGAGCGAAACCAGTGCCAAATCCGGGCTGATTGTGGCCGCGGACCTTGCGGCCGGAGTCGTCACCGGCACTCGTGCTGATTTGCCTGGATCAGGCTACAACTACTACGCAACGGCACCGTCGATTGCTGATCCGGTGCCGCCGTCGCAGTTTGGCGGGCAGCAAATCTATCATTTGTCGGTCCTGAATCCCGGTTTTGGCTGGCGCAGCGCGGCACCCGTACCAATTCAGGACATCGCTGACAATCCGCCAGGGGCATTGGACCTGTTTGTGAACAGTGGCTCGTTTACCAGCGAACCAATGACTGGCGACCAGTTTTTCTACCTTCGCCCCGTACGATTGGCGGACGGCACGCTCGATTCACCGGGGCATTTACAGGTGGCGCGGTGGTTCTGGCAAGCTGGCGCGGGCGGGCAGCCCGGGCAATTGGTTCGGCAACTGACGGCCGATCCCGACAATCCGCCTGCAGCGGGCGATGCAAATATCCAGGTGGTACTGGACCAGGTTGTCGACTTTCAGGTTGCGTTTCTTGTCTGGACCTGCGGTTCGCCGAATCCGGTCTGGATTGATCATCTTCTGGACCACAATGCAGGCACCGGGCATTTCAGCTCGGCATCCTGTTATAACCCCGGCAGCAACGCACCATCGGTTGCAGATCGCGTCATGGCGATGCGTGAACGGCTGATGGCCATTCGGGTATCGATGTTGCTTCGCGAAGAACTGCCGCGCGCCACGAGCGCCGCGGACAGCGTGTTCCAGCAGGGAACTCCGGGCCAGGTGATCCTGGAGGATCGGACGCTGAGTGGCCTGGACACCGACTACCGGTATTTCCATGTCCGTCGCGTTTTCGATCCGGTTAATCTTCGAATCAAGACGCCAATGGTCGCAACCGAAACGTTCCCGCCCGTCCGCGACGTATTCACAGACAATGCGATGCGCACCCCGTCCGGCTTCTGGTCGGGGCGGAGGAGCAGCTGACCGATGAGGGCAAACAACTACCAGAAAAACCAGTCCGGTGCGGTTATGATTTCCGTGGTTCTCAGCCTGTTGTTGCTGGCCGGAATCATTTCGGCAATGCAATCACTCGCCCGCACAGCCGGGCAAAAAGCAGGTTCAGAACAAAATCGGGGCAACCTTCGGGCGTTTGCTGATGGGGCGATCAGCCTCTGTCCGCAGGTGCTGGATATTATCCTTGGTGTTGGCGATTATGCGTCGCTCAGCCTGGCCAGCCAGGTCAGTCCTGATGGGGGCCTGACATTCGAATGGATTGACACGGACGCCGAAGCCGAGATTACAGATAACATCCTGCCGGGCGCATCGACGGCAAGCCGCAGTTGGTGGACGGCCGATTTCGCGGCAGGTGGAGGACGTTCAGCTGATTTCCGTTTATCCAACGGTGTCTTCAGCGCCGAAATCGATGTCGACTTTATGGTTCGTGAGGAAGACAACCGTAATTCCGGCAATGTTGTCGAATTTGGTGATCGATTGAACGGCAAGGCTCTGGGGGATGTCGGGCAGATCTACGGTGTAATGCGTTGCCAGGTCCTGGCCCAGGTCCTGACCGGGCAGCGGGCAATGGCGACCGCCCTGATCAGGAAAATGTGATGTCGGCCCGTCAACAGGATTCAAAAGGTTTTGTTATTGCCCTGGCAGCGGCATTGTTGATCAGCAGCCAGGCTGGCCAGGCGACAATGAACCCGGCCTATTGCCACGTTCCACCGCTTGTTGATTCCGGCGGGGCCGTAACGCCCAACGTGATGATCCTGCTGGACAATTCGGGCTCGATGGACAACGAGGCCTACGCTGGTGCCCTGGATAATGCATTCTCGCCGGCGCGTGAATATTACGGTTATTGGGAACCCAACCGTTGCTACGAGTATTCGTCAACGAAATTCCAGATTGGTGGATTCACCGGCACGGACTGGTCCTGCAGCGACCCGTCGTATCCGTATTCGGGGAATTTCCTCAACTGGGCTTACATGACCCGCTGGGAAGTCGCCAAGAAAGTCCTGGTTGGCGGGCGTTGGATCGGTGGCAGTGGCTATGTCTCGGGTGAGGACGAGGAACGGATGGGCGACCAGGACTATTGTGTCGATCCGTCGCCGTACACGGATTTACCGTCGGCTGCCGGTGTCCATATCGAACGGGTCGGCGACCGGGTTTACCTGGAATCGCTCAGCAGTTGCGATCCTGATGACCAGGGTGAAGCCTTTCACGGCGCGGGCAATCACGATCAGGGCAGTGATATCGACGGTGCCCGTATGCGTATTGAAATGGCATCGGAGCCGTTTGGTGTCGTCCAGGACCTGCTGGGCAACGTTCGCTGGGGGCTTGGTGTATTTGACGATGACGGCGCCTATGACAACGGTGGCGAGGTCAAGCATTACTACGGCTTTAACGACAACGGGTCATCGCTGATCAACGAGATCCGCACAATGGATGCGGATTCCTGGACCCCGACAGCCGAAGCCATGTACGCGATGATGGCGTACCACCAGCAAGAGGCTCCGACAGATGTCGGGTTCGAAAACAGCGACTGGCTGGTCAACATCGGCAGTAACCGCGATCCCTGGTGGGAATGGGAAGGGGTACGTGACTTTGTACCGTGTCGCAAGAGTTACATCCTGCTCGTCACCGATGGCAAACCGACC
>JBFJWU010000059.1:0-13180 GCA_041623475.1 bacterium
ATCAACATGCCGATGATGGACGGCCTGAAACTGGTCAGCCTGATTCGCGACGATGAACGGCACCAGAACACACCGATAATGGTTGTTACAACAGAAGCCGGCGAGGCGGACCGCAACCGCGCATTCGCCCTTGGTGCCAATGCATATGTCACCAAGCCTATTCAGGCAGCCAAGGTTTCCCGCAAAGTCAGGGAACTGCTTGACTGACGGTTGCCGTGAGCCCGCCAGTCCATACACGATAAGGATGTCGGTTACGAGTCTCCGCGCAGGACCGTCACACAACTCACCGCGCCAGGCCCACCGACATTGTGCGCAACACCGGTCTGGGCACCGTTAACCTGTCGCTCGCCGCTGCGACCCCGCAGCTGGTCACTGACCTCGGCAATCATCCGCAATCCTGATGCACCGATCGGGTGCCCAAAACTCTTCAGACCACCACTTGTGTTGACCGGCAGGTCACCCTGCAAACGGGTAACGCCATCCATAATCAGTTTCCAGCCCTCACCTTTTTGCGCAAATCCCAGATCCTCGTAATTTGTAATTTCTGTCCACGTAAAACAATCGTGGACCTCCGCCAGGTCGACTTCGTCCCTGGGTGATCTGATCCCGGCCTGACGATACGCGTCTGCCGAAGCTTCCTGCGTAGCCCGGAAACCTGTATACCCGTATTCCGGTTCCCACTGCGGTCGTTGACTCGTTACCGACAGGCCAACCCCGGCGACCCAGACCGGATCTGTACATATTTCCCTGGCGATTTCCGCGCGCGCAATAACAATCGCTGCAGCACCGTCCGTTACCGGGCAGCAGTCGAATAATCCGAATGGCTCTGCAATTATTGGCGCAGACAGCACTTGCTCGACGGAAATTTCCTTTTGCATATGCGCCTTGCGGTTCTTTGCCCCATTTTCATGGTTTTTGACCGCGACATGAGCAAGCGGTGTCCTGTCGATTCCAAATTCGTGCATATAACGATTCGCGGCCAGGGCAAACAACCCGGGTGCCGAATTTCCATAAGCCATTACCGGGTGCTGGCCGACCCGTGGCAGGCCGCGACTGGGTCGGTCCTTCAGCTTCTCGACGCCCAGCGCCAGAGCAACATCATACTGTCCGGACGCAACCCCAAATACGGCATTACGAAACGCCTCCATGCCGGTCGCACAATAATTCTCAACCCTCGTAATCGGTTTGTGGTACAGGCGCAGGGCATCTGCCAGCGAGGCCCCGCTGACGCCCCAACCGTATGCAGGGGTATAGGTCCCCAGCCACGCAGCATCAATCTGGTCCGGTCCGACCCCGGCATCGGCAAATGCCTCGTCAGCGGCTTCGCGGGCCAGGTCCTCGTAGGACGACTCGTACCGCTCACCAAACTTGCACACACCCGTCCCAATTACCGCAACTTTGCCGGAAACGCCCTTCGTGCCCATAACCTTCTCGCTCCTAGTCCTTGAACTTAATCATACCAATGACCACGCCCACCCCGAGGCGACCGACGCCTGGTCCCTGAACTAGAATAATGCCTATGAGAACCAGATTGCTGTCATCACAGGATGCCCTGCCCCTGGCGATATTTCGAATCGTGTTTGGCCTGGCCGGCCTGGCACAGGTTCTGTTCCTGTGGCTGGGAATATGGGTCCAGGAATACCAGGCCCAGCGAATCCATTTCAAGTTTTACGGTTTTCAATGGGTACCATCCCTGCCAGCCGAGTATGCTTCACCAATCATGTTTGCGATCTGCGCTTTCGCGTTCTTGGCTGCAATCGGATTCCTGACCCGAATCTCAACGTTCCTGTTTACAGCCGGCCTGTCCTGGATCGTGTTTTCCGACATAACGGCATACCAGAATCACTATTACCTGCTGATACTTCTGGGAGCACTGCTGACGGTGTCGCCGGCGGGTCGACTGCTGTCAATCGATGTCCTGATTCGCCCCGAACGCGCGCGCTCAACCGCACCTGCAATCTATCGAAAGTTGATTGTCTTCCAACTGGCCATCCCGTTCGTTTTTGGGGCTGTCGCCAAATTGAACATGGACTGGCTGTCCGCAGCACCAATGTCATTCTGGCTGAAGAATCGAACAGGACTGCCGGTCATCGGTCATTTCTTTGCCCTTGATTGGAGCCCATATGTAATGGCCTGGGGCGGACTGTTGTTTGATGCCGCAATCGTCCCCGCGTTGATCTGGCCCCGAACCAGGGTTGCTGCCATTATCGCCGCACTAGGATTTAACACGTTGAATTCAGTCATGTGGCAGATCGATGTCTTCCCCTGGTTCCTGATGGCGTCCATGCCAATGTTTTTTGGCCCCGACTGGTTTCGCCGTCATTTATCCAGGTTTGCAAAACTGCCCCCTGAACCAGAGGAGAGCTCCAGCCAGGTTCCACGCAATCCACGACTGCTGGTTGCGTTCGGTGCCATCTGGGTTGCGTTTCAAGTCATCGTCCCGCTGCGCCATTATGCATATCCAGGAAACGTCCTTTGGACGACCGAGGGCTACTATTTTTCCTGGCGGATGATGGAAAGCATCCGCTGGGGCCAGACTCATTGGTCAGTTCTTCATGTCCCCTCAAATCATCTGGGGGCAATTAATCTGAATCATTATTTGACGCCCTGGCAACAAGCGCGAATGGCTGTCGAACCTGATCTGGTCGTCCGGTTTGCCGAATTTCTCCATAAGGACATGGTCAGGGTCCACGGTCCCGAAGCACGTCTGAAAGTTGACGTACTCGTGTCCCTGAATCGGCGGCAACCGGCGCGAATCTTCAAGCGCCACATCCGCTTCCCGATTACCGATCGCGGATTTCTCCTTTATCCACATTTGATGCCCATGCCCGAGACCCCGCCCGGCGAAATGGACAAAATGACCTATTGACACGGTCAGTGCAAAAGTCGATCCAGGTAACGTTCGTTCACGTCACGCCCGGCATCCGGTATGCCGCCACGAAAACCCTGGAGCACGTCTTTTCGGCCCCCATCAGCCTGATCCTGGCGCTCCGGCAATTCATATTCCTCCTGCCGAAAACCTTCCCCGCTGCCCTCGCCGTCTCCTGGTCTGCGTTTCTGACCGAAACCAGGTTGTTCTGACATCATTGCCTGTTGTTGCTCCAATTGTTCCAGAGCAGCTTCCGCCTGTTTCAATTCATCCGCGGCCTGCCATCCATGATTGGCCCCCTCGCCGGGGCTTTCGTCAGCCAGGGACTCGCCCGCCAACCCCATCTTGCGGGATGCCTGGTCCAGGGCATCCATGGCCTTTGCCGAGCCGAACCCGTCAGTTTCCATCTGTTCCGCCAACTCGGAAACTCGATCCTGCAGGCGGCGCTGCCCGCCGCCCATAGACTCGATTTCCTTGCGAAGTTTCTGCTGCCGGGCCAGTTCCGAGGCCAGCGCCTGCTGTTCACCCTGACTCAGGTTTGATAATTGTTCACGTGCGGCATCCATGTCGCCCTTGCCAAGCGTGTCCAGGAGATCGTCGACCCCACCCGAACCAGACCCGCCCGGTCCTGTGCCTTTCTCCTGTCCACTGCCTTTTTTCATGGACTGTAATTGTTCGCGCAGGCGATTACTGCTTTCAGCAAGCGCCTGTTCAGTTGACTCCATTTGTTCGGCCAGCGATTCCTGTTCGTTTCGCAGATCATTGATTTCCTGCCGCCGTTGCCGGATATCGGTACCGCTGCCGCTGCCGCTGCGCGAAGAATGCCACTCCTGGGCACCTTCGGCGAGCGCTTCCTTGGATTCACGAATCTTGTCGATCAGTTCACGAATTCGTTCCCTGGCGGTGTCAGTGTCACCCCGCGCCATCGCGTCCCGCAGTTCGTCAAACGTCCCCTGGCGTTTTTCCTGCTCTTCGGACCGAAATGCATCACGATGGACCAGCTCCGTCGGCAGTTGCGGCCGTTTTTCGCGCATCGCACCAGCCAGGTCCTGAAGTTCCCTTTCCAGCGCTTTCATCATTCGCAGTAATTCGGCATCGGTCGCGGTATCGAGATTCTCCTCCAGTGATTCCAGTCTGGACACCAACTGATCCTCTTCGAATTCCAGTCGCGCCGCTGCCTCGCGGCCAATCAATTCGTCAATCTCAAAAACACCCTCTTCAGCAGCCGCAACCAGCTCGGGAATCTGTTCGCGATTTGTCCCGATTCGTTCGAAGTAGCGGGCGATTGCGATCATTGAATCCGCCGCGCCGACGCTAGCCAAAGGCAATGAACGGGCCTCGTCGCCAAGCTCGCGCGCGCGCCGCGCGAGTTCAAATGCGTCCAGTGTCCGCACGTTCTCGTGTCGCTGCCACCGTTCGCCGGAAGGTGCCTGGTCCAGGGTATCCCCAAGCAAGCGTACGCCCAGTTGCAACAGCGCCTGCAATGATTGTTCCCATTCTTCGTGTCGCTCTTCGATCGAACGTACGCGCACAACGATCGGTTCGCTGCGACCGATGTTTGGTGACGGATAACGGTCGTTGTCCGCCGCCAGGATGGTCAACGTGACTTCCGCACCTTTGGGAAGCTCGGAACTGTCAACGAGGGCCTTGTCTGGCCCCGCAGTACGGCTTGTTCCGCCTGAATACAGGTCGATGCGGACAACGTCAGACTCACCTTCGATCTCAAGTTCAACGCGGCTGACTGCCCGGTCGTCGATGGCTCGCCACGCAAATTCAATCAATCCGCCACCGTCCAGACGATCAGGTGGACGTTTTTCCCAGACAACCTCTGGTGCCAGGTCTGGAATAACTTCGATGCGTCTCGGGGTTTGCTCCCTGTATTCGGTTCCCCAGCGATACAGGGAAAACCGATAGGTCATCGAACCCGTGACAATCGCAGCGAATTCAAGCACCTGGTCGTCGACGATTGTCTGCCGGATCGACGCCCCCCCGGCGATATGCATCGCAACCGAAGTCGCAGGTTCCGACGGTGCAAGCTGCCAGAACACCTGCGCGCCTTCGTTGACCTGCAAATAGCCGTCACTGCCGTCGTAACGGCGCTGCTCGCCGCTGACCGGATCGATGACACCAACGGCCGTCAGTCGGACCAATGGTCGATTGACTGCGACAAACCGATAGTACGGTACGCCCGCAAGGGTCGCCGCAGGTCCGCCCCAGATTTGGACGGTATTGAGCCCCGTACTGAACGTAACCGCCAGGATCATGGCAGCAATCCATCGGTCACCGCCAGCCTTGGATTGTTGCTTGAGCCAGAACTCAGGGATCACCGACGTATCCGGGTTGCGACCGGACAGCGCATCCCGGGCAAGAATCGCGTCATCGCTCAGTGGTGCCGCGTAAAGACAGGTGATTCGCTGGCGCAGACGGACCACATAGATGCCGGATGCCGCAACCAGTCCGGTAATTCCCGCCAGGAATGCCGGAATCAACCCGGAAAAGACGGCAATCCCGCCCAACAGCCAGAACACCAGTACCGAGGGCAACCAGACCGACGCGAACAGAATCAAGGCAACGGAAAACGTCGCTCGACGACGCCGGGCGTCCCAGACCTGCCTGGCTCCCCCGCTCACGTTGCCCCGATTTCGATTGTCAAACCGTCGTATCCGGGCATCACGCCCTCTGGCAATTCGTTGGCCAGGACCTGATAGTCGAGATCGTGGCTCATGTGCGTCAGGAATGCCCGTGACGGGGCAATCCGTTCAATTGTATCGACGGCTTCGGCGACGGTCATGTGGGTCGGGTGCGGCGTATGCCGCAGTCCTCCGATAATCAACGACTCAACGCCTGCCAACAGCTGGCGTGATGAGTCAGGCAACTCGCTGATATCCGTCAGATAGGCCAGGTCTCCAAATCGGTATCCCAGGATGTCTTCGGAACCGTGCCGGATCGGGACAGCGACAATGCGTGCGTCGCCAATCATCAATTCAGCAGGCATCGACTCGATCTCCAGTCGCGGGATCGCACTGGGATACTCGCGCTCAGGTCGAAAGATATAGGCAAACCGGGATGCGATCGTCTCCAGTTCAGTTTCAGGCGCATAACAGGTTATCGACGTCCGTTGCAGAAAATTAAACATCCGCAGGTCATCCATGCCGTGGACATGATCCGCGTGGGTGTGTGTAAACAGGACCGCGTCGACCCCTGGCAGGTTGTTCTCGAGCGCCTGTTGTCGAAGGTCCGGCGACGTATCAACAAGTAGCCGAACCCCGTTTAACTCAACCCACAGACTGGCCCGGAGCCGCTTGTTGCGAGGATCCAAGCTGGTGCAGATGTTGCATTTACAGCCAATAAGCGGGACACCGGTCGAGGTCCCGCATCCCAGCAGGATTGCCCGCCCTGAACTCAAATCGCCGCTCTGATCTCGGCTACCAGTTCTTTGACAGATTCGACACGGTGCTCCGGATCTGAACCGACGGCACGGTCGATCACGGCACTGCCGACAACAACGCCATCCGCATGACCAAACGCTTCCGCCGCGATCTCGCCCGACGAGATTCCGAAACCGACGACAAACGGAACACCACCGTCGACCCGAAACTCGTCCAGGGCCTCGTGCCAGTTGTCCGGTAGCCCTTTTCGTGCACCAGTCACCCCGGTCAGGCTGACGAAATACGCAAAAGGCGTGTCCAGTCCGGCCAGGATCTGGTGCGCGCGCGCCACAGGCGTCGTTGGTGCCAGCAACGGGACAAAGGCGACGCCATTGGGGTCCAGGTACTCCCGAAACCGGGCTGATTCCTCATACGGGACATCCGGGATGATCCAGCCGCCAACACCGCTGGCCGCAGACCGTCGGGCCGATCGTTCGATTCCGTAGCGAAAGAACGGATTGGCGTATCCCATCAACACCAGCCCCGCATCTGGCCTGGCAGCCGACACCTGGCTGGCGACGTCAAACACTTTGGCTATGGACATTCCGGCCTGCAGGGCGCGCTCGCTTGCCGCCTGTATGGTTGGACCATCTGCAACCGGGTCACTGAACGGCACCCCCAGTTCGATGATGTCGGCACCGGCATCGATCGCTGCCACCGCCAGTTCAACCGTTGTCTCCGGATCCGGATCACCGCAGGCAAAATAAACAGCAAGCACCCCTCGCTCTTCTGCCTTGGCAGCAGCAAAGATCTGTTTCAATTGGTCGCTGCTCACAGGTTTCCAGCCAGTAATTCTGCAACCTGGTTGACATCCTTGTCCCCCCGGCCCGACAGATTGACCAGTACCGTCGGATGCTCGGATTGCCAGTCCTTGCGCAGTACCCACGCGATCGCGTGCGCGCTCTCGAGAGCCGGAATAATACCTTCCAGCTCTGACAGGGTCCGCAACGCACCCAGCGCTTCATCATCGGTCACGGCTGCGACCTGAACCGCTCCGGTTTCCGCCAGGAATGACAACTCTGGTCCGACTCCCGGGTAATCAAGCCCGGCGCTGACCGAGTGGGCGTGCTGGATTTGTCCATCTTCGTCGCTCAACAGGCGACTGACGGCACCGTGCAGGATTCCGGGGTTTCCAAGGCTCAGGCTCGCACCGTGGCGACCTGTGTCCACCCCCTCACCAGCTGCCTCGATACCGACCAACGTGGCCGTATGATCGCGAAACGGATGGAAAATCCCGATACTGTTGGATCCACCACCGACACAAGCGACGACAATATCCGGATCGATCCCTGCATCCCGGCACTGTTGTCGCGCTTCGATTCCGATAATGCTTTGAAAGGTTCGTACCAGCCACGGAAAGGGATGCGGCCCGACCGCACTGCCCAGAATATAATGCGTGTCCCGTACCCGCGTAACCCATTCTCGCAGTGCCTCATTAGTGGCATCCTTCAGGGTACTGCTGCCGGAATTAACCTCGTGCACCTCAGCGCCCAGCAATTTCATCCGAAAGACATTCAGCCGTTGCCGGACGATGTCCTCGGCACCCATAAAGACCGTGCACTCCAGCCCCAGCATTGCCGCTGCTGTTGCCGTCGCAACACCATGCTGCCCGGCGCCTGTTTCCGCGATGACCCTGTTTTTGCCCATGTGCTTTGCCAGCAGTGCCTGCGCCAGCGTGTTGTTGATCTTGTGGGCACCGGTATGATTCAGGTCCTCGCGCTTCAGCCAGACATCAGCGCCAACGACCTGCCCCAGGCGACCGGCCCGGGTCAACGCCGTTGGCCGACCCGAATAGGTCGCCAGCAAATCAAACCAGCTTTTCAGAAAGCCATCGTCTGCCACAGCTGCACGGAATGCCTCGTCCAGTTCAAGAAGCGCAGGCATCAATGTTTCTGGCACAAACCGGCCACCATACTGGCCAAAATAGCCGTTGGCATCCGGTGGTTCGGACAACGCAACCGTTCGAAATGTGTTGAAATCCGGCAACATGGTTCCAGCCCTGTTCAGCCCCGCACCCGTTCTACCAGTGTACGGATTTTGTCCTCATCTTTCAGTCCCGGTTCCGTCTCGACACCCGACGCAATATCGATCCCGAAAGGCGTACAAATGCCCAGTAAATCGCCGACATTGTCGGGTGTAATTCCGCCTGCGACCAGGAATTGCCGATCTGTTTCGACCGCCTCCAGTCGGTCCCAGGCAAACGCCTGTCCTTGCCCACCATAGCCTTGGACGGCGGTTTCGATCAGGTCGTACATTGCATCAGATGGTTCCAGACGAATCGCCGTACCCGCGGAAACGGCAATCGGCCGAATGTATTTCACCCCGCCCAACGACAAGCCGTCGCAATCATACAACTGCAGCAGGTCATATGATCCCGACGCCCAGACCCGATCAAGTTCATCTTGTTCAGGGCCGACCATCAGCCCGACGGTGGTCAAGCCACTTTTTCGCGCGTGATCCGCCAGGCTGGCGGCAACAGTGGCAGAAACAGCGCGTTTGCTGCCGGGCCACAGGTTAAAGCCGATCCAGTCGACACCATATCGAGCGCACGTCTCGACATCCGCCTCACGCGTAACACCGCAAATCTTGATAATCATTACTTAAGGATACAGAACCGGCATACCCGGCTGCACGGCAATCTTGAAAATGTGGGGATCTAGTCGGTAACCGGCGGCCCGCCAGCCTCGGCGGTCAGAAACTCGTTGTGCAGGATGATCCGCTTGCCATCCAGGGTTACAAACGATGACCGCACAAAATCCCCAAGGACACGGCTGACTGTTTCCCGCGAGGTACCGATCATGGCCGCCAGTTCTGCGTGGGTCGGGCGTTTCTCGACAACCACATTGCTGCCGGCCTGGATGCCTTCCTGCGTCGCAATTTCCCGCAGCGCCCTGGCCACGCGACCGTACACGTCCATCAGGGCCAGGCTGCCAATCTTGCCATCGGCCATGCGCAGCCGCTGGCTCATGGTTTCAAGGATCCTCAGGGCCATCTCCGGCGTTTCACGCAGGAAATCCATAAACGACTGCCGAAGCAGGCGAATCAGCTTGCTTTCTTCCAGCGCGACGACTGACGCGCTCCTGGGTCCACCATCGATCAAGGCCATTTCGCCGAAAAAATCGCCTTCACGCAATGTCGACAGGATGACCTCCTTGCCGTCTTCACCGTACAGGACAACCTTGACCCGGCCGCTCAGGATGACGTACAACGCGTCTCCCGGCTCATCCTGCTGCAGGATGACTTCGTCGCGGGCAAATTCCCGCTCGTCGACCAGCTGGATCAGACGGTCCAGCGCCTCATCTTCAAAGTTCGATAAGACGCTGACTTGTTTTATTATTTCGCGATCTAGGTCCATTTTTTCCCCTGTTCAAGGATAGCTGATGGGCAGGTCTGTGTCAAAAAAAAAGGCGGGCCCGAATGGGCCCGCCTTTCAGCAAATGCTGCTGCGATCAGCAGTCGTAATACAGGTCGAATTCCTTCGGATGCGGCAGAACGCGACACGCGTCGATCTCGTTCTCGCGTTTCCACTCGATCCAGCCTTCGATGACATCTGGTGTAAAGACATCGCCTTTCAGCAGGAATTCGTGATCGTTTTCCAGTTCGTTGACGGCTTCCGCCAGGCTGCCTGGCATCTGCGGGATTTCCTTCAACTCTTCCGGGCTGAGTGCGTAAAGATCCTTGTCCATCGCCTCGCCTGGATCCAGTTTGTTCTCGATTCCGTCCAATCCCGCCATCAGCAAGGCTGCAAACGCCAAGTATCCGTTGGCGCTTGGATCCGGGAACCGCGTTTCGATTCGCTTGGCTTTGGGGCTGGGCGAATACATCGGGATCCGGATCGATGCCGAACGGTTACGGCTGGAATGGGCAATACTGACCGGTGCTTCAAAGCCGGGAACCAGTCGCTTGTAACTGTTGACCGTCGGGTTGGTAAAGGCCACCAGCGAGCGGGCATTCTTTTTGATGCCGGCAATGTACTGCAGGCCCATCTCACTCATGCCGCCGTATCCGTCGCCCGCGAACAGCGGCTCGCCGCCCTTCCACAGACTCTGGTGAACGTGCATGCCGCTGCCGTTATCGTCGGCGAAGGGCTTGGGCATAAATGTAACGGTTTTGCCATTACGATAGGCAACGTTTTTGATGATGTACTTGAACCACATGAACTGGTCAGCCATTTTCAGGCCTTCCTGAAAGCGCATGTCAATTTCACACTGGCCAGCGGTGGCAACTTCGTGATGGACGGCCTCGACTTCGATGCCCAGGTCGATCATTACAGAAGCCATTTCATTCCGCAGGTCAGACAGCGTGTCGATTGGGGACACCGGGAAGTAACCGCCACCGTAATGGGGCTTGTGTCCCAGGTTCGGACCTTCGTCGGCAGCTGTGTTCCAGTGGCCTTCGACAGAATCGATCATATAGAACGAGCTGTTCGGCTCCAGGCCGTAGCGAATATCGTCAAATACAAAAAATTCCGGCTCGGGGCCAAAAAAGACCTTGTCGGCAATGCCGGTGCCTTCCATGTACTTGATGGCTTTTTTCAGGATATACCGAGGGTCACGGCTGTATGGTTCGCGCGTAATCGGGTCGACGATGTCGCACTGGACACTGATCGTCGGCGCTTCAAAAAACGGGTCGATTGCGGCAGTGTCCGGGTCCGGCACGACCAGCATGTCAGATGCGTTGATCGTTTGCCAGCCGCGAATCGAGCTGCCATCGAAGCCCAGGCCGTCTTCGAAAATATCTTCGGTCAGTTCGGCGATCGGCAGGCCGAAATGCTGCCACTGTCCGAGAAAATCACAAAACTTGATGTCAACAAATTCGCACGCATTTTCTTTGGCGAACTCAATGACTTCCTTTGGGGATTTGCCCATGTTGTTTCCTCCTATGGGTTTCAGAAACGATTTTCGGTACTTGGTGTCCCGAACTGGTTAATTACAAAATTCGCTGCAGGTCAGATCGCGTCTGCACCTGTTTCGCCCGTACGAATCCGGACAACGTCCTCGATCGCCGAAACGAATATCTTGCCATCGCCAATCTTGCCGGTATTCGCGGCACCCTTGATCGCGTCCACGACCGACGTTACGGTGTCATCGGTCACGATGATTTCCAGTTTGACCTTGGGAATAAAATCGACAACGTACTCGGCACCCCGATACAGCTCGGTGTGACCTTTTTGCCGTCCATAGCCCTTGACCTCGGTGACGGTAATACCCTGGACACCGACTTCATTCAATGCTTCCTTGACTTCGTCAAGCTTAAAGGGCTTGATGACCGCTTCGACTTTCTTCATTGTTTATTCCTCACTGGTCTGGCGCACATCAATGACCGTGCGCTATGTAAATGCAATTCCCGTGCCACTTATCCGGGCCGAAAAACCGGCAACTTCCGGACGTGCCGCACAGAAATTCAGCACATTGGCCAAAATGATGCACAAAAGTTGTGCAACTATCTATTCGACGACGTCAAATGTAGAAGTTGTGCCCGCAGCCCAAAAAGCCGCAATGGCACTGTCCCTCGTGCCCAAACAGGCAGGCAGTATACCACGGGACCGGTTAAATTCAAACACGTCATCGGGTGAACAATTGCCGGGTACAATGTCTGCCAAAGCCACATTTTGCAGGCAGGATTCGCACGCACGGAGGACCCCGAATTGGCGCAGCTGACCGTATCTGTAGTTACTGAAAACGACGCATTACGAAAGAATGTCCAGCAACGCCTGGAAAAAGCCAAAGTCAAGGTACTGGCCGGCGCCAGCGGTGTCGAGGCATCCAATTACGCCGACTACGGCGGGGCCGAACTGACGATCCTCGACCAGAAACTGGCCGATATGAACGGTGTCCAGGCCTGCCGCAACCTGAAGACCGACAAAACAACGGCGCTCAAGCCCGTCATCCTGCTGATCCGCCAGAAAATAGACAAAAACGTCGCGATCGCGATCAAGGCTGGCGCCAGTGCGGTTGTCGCGTACGACGAACTGGATAACCTGGTCGCCATTGCCCAGCGCGTACTGGACGAAGCCACGTGGATCAAAGCCGAAGGGTCCGTAGTGGACTTTTACCTGCCCTCTGACAGTGCCAAAACAATGTACCGCGGCCAGATCACTGAAATCGGCCTGTCCGGAATGCGCCTGACCGCCCCGGACTGTCCTGTCCAGGCGACCGACGTCATCGATGTCAAGGCCTCGTTAAAGGAAGAAGCCCCGATCGTCGGCCGCGCCGACGTTCAATCCGTGACCACAACCGGCGAATCCAGGCTGATCAGCATCAGCTGGCAAAGCTACCGCAAAGGCGACAAAATGCGCCTTGAAAAATGGCTCCAGGTCGAAGAAGCCCGCCAGGTCAAGAATACGACGCTGTAGACACGACCCCCGACATTTCGCAAACGCGAAACCAGGTCGGGGCGTGAGGATCCTCCGACTCCACAAACCGGAACACAACAGAAAAGGCCGGCACCACAATGTGGTACCGGCCTTTATGTGCGCTTGGGAGGATTCGAACCCCCGACCTTCTGATCCGTAGTCAGACGCTCTATCCAGCTGAGCTACAAGCGCGTTGCAAATAGTTTGACATAAATTTGCAGGTGGCGGAGAAGGAGGGATTTGGGTCTAAGCAGCTACGCTGCGTGACGCCGAGCGCCCCTGGCGCGACGGCTACCCCGGGGGTGAAAATCCCCGTCCCTACTAATGCTCCACCTGATAATTACGTTTGTCCAATTCCTTGCTGCAATGTGGCGGAGAAGGAGGGATTTGGGTCTAAGCAGCTACGCTGCGTGACGCCGAGCGCTCCTGGCGCGACGGCTACCCCGGGGGTGAAAATCCCCGTCCCTACTAATGCTCCACCTGATAATTACGTTTGTCCAATTCCTTGCTGCAATGTGGCGGAGAAGG
>JBFJWU010000060.1:0-13116 GCA_041623475.1 bacterium
CATGATCCGGGAGTGGCGGTTCCGTGCGGATACGGCACAGCGTTTTTGCCGCTACATCAAGGCATTCGCCCCGGCAGCCCGCATCCTCGAAATCGGCTGCGGAAATGGCTGGTTTTCCGCGACCATCGCCCGGAAGAATCCGACTGCAATTGTACTGGGCATTGACATAAACCAGGAAGAACTGGAACAGGCTCAACGAGTATTTGCGAGCGTCGACAACGTCGGATTCCAACTGGCCGCTCCAGAAACATTCAATCCCCGGGGTGCGCCATTTGACCTGATTTTCTTCGCCGCGTCAATCCAATACTTTCCGGTACCGGAGACGACCATACAAAACCTTTTTGAACTGCTTTCAACTGACGGTGAAGTCCACATATTGGATACTCACTTCTATACCGCGGATCAGCTTGCGCCGGCAGTTCGCCGCTCGCAACAGTATTTCGAAGGCCAGGGTGCAATTGGAATGTCCAGGTTTTATCGATGCCATTCAAGGGAACAGATTGAGGCTCTCGACGCTGAACTCTTGTATGATCCGGACACGATCGGAAACAAATTTCTGCGTCGACTGACTGGCCGTCGTAGTCCGTTCCCCTGGTTTCGGATTAACGCATCCGAGCAGTCAGCAACTCCCGATTGCGATGCCCGAATTGACTGAACAGCGATGCGATGTCCTGCTGACCCACGGGTATTACTTGAGCGAGGACCCGTTAGAGTTGCAGACCATGAAGCCCTACCCGCCGCTGGGGATTCTCTATCTGTCCTCGTGGCTCAAGCAGCAGGGCCATTCGGTCGAAGTTTTTGATACGACTTTTGCATCGCCCGAGGACTTCCATAACGTGGTTGATCGGGTTCAACCACAGGTTGTTGGGATCTATTGCAACATGATGACCCGCCGCAATGCGGTGCCCATGATCGACTGGCTGCGCCGACGCAGGATTTCGGTCGTAGTCGGCGGCCCCGACCCCGCTGGCTACATAGACCAGTACCTGGACCACGGTGCCGATGTCGTTGTGATCGGCGAAGGCGAAGATACCATGTCAGAGTTACTGACGGCCGCAAACAATGGCTGGGACGACACCAACCTGGCCAAGATCGACGGCATTGCATTTCGCAATTCAAACGGCACCACAGTCCAGACGAAAGCCAGGCAACAGCTGAAGGACCTGGATGCGCTACCGTTTCCCGATCGTACAGCGATCGACCTGACCCGATACATGGATACATGGCAGGCACACCACGGCATCCGACCCGTGTCACTGATCACCGCCCGGGGATGCCCCTACACCTGCACCTGGTGCAGCCACGCCGTGTACGGTTACTCACATCGCCGCCGCACTCCCGAAAACGTCGCTGACGAGATTGAGTGGATCCGTGACCGCTACGACCCCGACATGCTTTGGTATGCAGACGACGTGTTTACAATTCATGGGGGCTGGCTCCAGGAATTTTCTTCAGAGCTCGACCGTCGCAATCTGCATCTGCCATTCGAAACGATTTCCCGGGAAGACCGGCTGGATGACAAAACGATTGAACTGCTGGCCCACATGAAATGCAAACGGTTATGGATCGGAGCAGAGTCCGGGTCGCAGGACATCCTGGACGCAATGAAACGCCGGACGAGCGCCGACCGGGTTGTCGAACTGGTTCACGCGTTGCAGGAGCATGGCATCGAGGCCGGGTTGTTCATCATGCTTGGTTACCACGGCGAACAGACTTCCGACCTTCGCGAAACCGTAGATTTTCTCAAAGCCGCTGCGCCGGATATCTACTTGACGACGATTGCCTACCCGATCCGCAATACACCCTACTTCGAGTCAGTCAAAGACAATGTGATCCTGACCCGCCCGTGGGCCGATGCATCGGATCGCGACCACCTGATTATCGGGCGGCACTCTGATCGCTATTATCGCCACGTCAACCGCTGGCTGCGGGCAGAAGTGGACCTCCATATCGAACGCCAGAAACTGCGGCCGGATTACATTCGCCTGGCCAGTACGTTTGGTCGATCCCTGGCGGGTCGTATTGGAATGACTGTATGGCGCAACGAAACCGTAGCAGCCCCGGGATGACATCGCCGAACGTCGAAACGGCGGCATTTGACGGCGAAGCGCTGAGCTATGACCAGGTGTTTTCAACAGCTCCGGCAGGGCGAGCGATGCGAGACACCGTATGGCGAAAAATCCGCAGCCACGTTAGCTCGGGCACCCGCGTCCTGGACATCGGTTGTGGAACGGGGGTCGATGCCGAATGGTACCTGGCGCGAGGAGCCCACGTGCACGGCATCGACGCATCGTCGGAAATGCTGGCGCACTGCCGGCAACGAACGGGATCGACACCACGGGCCCACTGGACCCTGTCGGATCTAAATCGGCAGAGGTTGGTGGACATTGCCGACCCGGATGGCTATGACCTGGTGGTCGCAAATTTCGGTGTCCTCAACTGTATTCGTGACCGTGGACAATTGCTTGCCGACGTTGTGGCTGTAAGTCGCCCGGGTGCCCAGTTATTCCTGGTGGTAATGGGCCCGGTCTGCCCGATCGAATCGATCTGGTTGTTGGCCAGGGGGCGGTTCGGCCAGGCGTTTCGTCGCCGAAAGGGCCACGCAGTCGCGACGCTGGCAGGCGGCAGCACAATCGATATCTGGTACCCGTCGATCCGAACACTTCGCACGGAGATGCCCGGGAGCCTGGTGGAAATTGACAGTTTCGGAGTCGGGGTTGTGATACCGCCCATTCAAACAGCGGCGACATCCGCAGCGGGCAGGGTCCTGTTGCGGGCCGTGCCTGTGGTGGGGGCAATTGATCGCCGCCTGGGACAGACCGCCATAGGCAGAAACCTGGCGGACCACTATTGCCTGCATCTGGCGTTTGCGGGTCAATCGTGAATAACATTGGCTTGGCCCCCAGGATTCAGCGACGCCTTCTTGGGACGCTCGGTCGCCGCTGGTTGATCGGATTGACACGGGTCGAACGTCGGGAAACAGTTGCCGGACACGACCTGATCGTCGACCCGGGGGTCCTTAGCCCGACATTGTTTCGTGCCGGACGCCACCTGGCAGAGTTTGCCGCGATGCGGATGCCCGCTGCCGAGTCAGTCCTGGATATGGGTACGGGATCCGGTGCATGTGCAATCGCCGCCAGCCACCGTGCGCTACAGGTTATCGCGGTTGATATTAATCCGGCAGCTGTCCGCTGCGCGACCGGCAATGTCGCACGCAACGAACTCCAGGATCGGATCGACGTCCGCCACGGCGATCTGTTCGAACCTGTCGCCAACGAATCCTTTGACGGAATACTATTCAACCCCCCCTTTCACACAGGACCTTCTAATGACGGGTTCACGCAGGCGTGGCAGTCTGTTGATGTCCTGGAACGGTTTGCCGGGCAGTTGCCGGAACACCTGAAACCGGGCGGGTCTGCGTGGATCATTTTTTCCAATTTTGGCGACCAGGACCGCCTGTTCGCCAGCCTTGATGCAGCACATTGCTCGGTAATCCCGATCGAGCACCACCGGTTCCTGGCAGAGGTTTTTACGATTTACCAGGTACGCCCGAGATGACGCAGGTATTATTTTTCAACCCTGCAAGTTCAGCGCAGCGTAAACCGGTTTTGCCGATGTCGATCCTGGCGCTGGCTGCAACGATCGAGGGCTCGGTCGATTATCAGATAATCGATGGCAACCTGGTTCATGACCCGCAGGAACGGCTGCGATTGTTGATTGAGCAGGATGCACAAACGATGCTTGCGGTCACCGTGATGCCCGGACCTCAATTGCACCAGGCCGTGCCGGTCTGCCGCGCATTGAAGCGATTATTCCCAAATCTGATGGTCGTCTGGGGCGGGTACTTCCCAACCCAGCACGCGGATGCCTGCCTGCAGTCCGATGCGGTCGACTGGGTTATTGCCGGACACGCAGACGAAAGCTTTCCAGGGCTTGTCACGGCCTGGGTCAAGGGACAGGACATATCCCGCGTCCCCGGTGCCCAATCAAAGCCCGGCCAGGCGCCCGGCAAACCTGGCGCGATTCCGGACCCTGACACGTTGCCCGATTTTCCATACCACCGTCTGGATATGGAAGCGTACCTGCGACCGACATTCATGGGGAAGCGGACATTCGCCCACCATTCCAGCTACGGTTGCCCGTTCTTTTGTAATTTCTGTGCCGTCGTCAATATGGTCGATGGCAAATGGAAAGCCCAGAGCGCCGGACGAGTCGAGCAGGTCATCCGCGGCGCTGTTGATCGCTGGTCAATCGATGCCGTTGAGTTTTACGACAACAACTTCTTCGTCAGCGAGGCCCGGACCCTGGAGTTCTCCCAACGGATCACGGATCTGGGGATCCGTTGGTGGGGCGAGGCCCGGGTCGACCGCTTGTTGGGCTACAGCGATGAGACCTGGCAAGCGATGTCCGCCAGCGGGTTGTCAATGGTCTTTATGGGGGCAGAATCGGGATCCGACGAAACCTTGCAACGGATGAACAAGGGTCGAACGGCTGCCGCAGAAAAAACCCTTGACCTCGCCCGGCGAATGCGGGACTGGAATGTTGTTCCCGAATACAGCTTTGTCGTTGGCAACCCGCCAGATCCCGAAGCGGACACAATGGCCACCCTGGAGTTTGTCCGCAAGCTGAAGTCCATCAATCCGGCCACAGAGATTATCTTTTATCTTTATACGCCTGTTCCCCTTGCCGGCGACCTGTACGACCAGGCCCAGTCCGCTGGTTTCGAGTTTCCCACAACCCTTGACGAATGGCTCAGCGACTCGTGGCTGGACATTATCCAGCGGCGCAGCGCCGACCTGCCGTGGATTGTCCCCGGCTTGAACCAGAAAGTCAGGAATTTCGAACGAGTCCTGAACGCTCGCTATCCCACCGTAACCGACCAACGACTGTCACCGGGGTGGCGACGGGCCCTGAAAGCCCTCAGTGGTTGGCGATACCGATTCAGGTACTATCGCGCGCCAGTGGAATTAATGGCGCTGCAGAAACTGATTCGCTACCAACGACCGGAAACCAGTGGCTTCTGAATCGGGCCGAAAGCGGATTATGGCCATTATTCCCGGCGGACTGCCGCCAGGACGCACGTATGGCTCGATTCCCGCCCTCATTGCCTTGTTCGATCGTCTTGTCGACCGGCACGATCTGTCTGTGATATCGCTCGACCAGAGCCCCCGATTCGGTACCTGGTGGTCTGGGCAAGTACCAGTGACAAACCTTGGTGGCCGGCCAGGATGGCGCGGCCTTTCGACCAAGACCGAGCGTCTTCAGGATACTGTTGGTCACCATACGTTCGATATTGTGCACAGCTTCTGGAACGGTATTCCCGCCCTGCTTGGTCGCTATGTCGCGACCTGCTCAGGCGCTGCTTTCGGCGTGACAATCGGCGGCCAGGAGATGCGCGGGCCGTATCGGGGCATCGGCGGACGACCGTATTCAGCCATGTTGACCGCGTTGGCTCGTAGCGCGGATTGGGTCACCGCAGGCAGTGATTTTGTCACTGCGTCGCTGGTCCGGGTTCGTCAGGACGTCCACGTCATCCCGCTTTTTTCGGATATTCCCTTGATTCAGCGACCACCCCGCCCTGCTGGCGATTTCCCCCAACTGGTTACGGTTGCATCGATCAACGCGGTCAAGGACCCCTGGACAATGCTGAAGGCGCTGGCGATCCTGCGATCCCGCAAGTTTGAATGCCGACTGTCCTGGATCGGCCAGGATACACTTGCCGGTAATGCCCAAAGATTGGCCAGCGAACTGGGTGTGGCTGACCTTGTTGACTTCATAGGTTTCCTGCCGCACGACCAGGTCCTGCAACAGGTCGCCTGGGCCGATGCGTATGTGGTCTCATCGGCATTTGAAAGCCAGTGTGTCGCCGCCTGCGAAGCCGCATCATTGGGTGTGCCAGTCGTCGGCACACATGTGGGGATCCTGGCCGACTGGGCCCCCGATGGCGCGATCACAGCGCCGACCGGAAATCCGGCAGCGCTTGCAGACGCCATCCAACACAGCCTGGACCCGCACATTGGCCGCTCGACCGCGGACATCGCGGTTCAGTTCTTGCGCGACCGTGGGCCGGATTGGACCGCGAACCAGTTCGACCATCTGTACCAAACCGGCAAAGTACGGACCCCATGACACAGGTCAGTAAGCACGGACTTTTCATCGATCCAAACGCACTTCTGGAAACAGACAGCAACGAGGAAATTCTCAAGGCCGAAGCAACTCTGGACGCGTTCCTGCAGGGACCGGGCCCGTTTGTGCGTTCGACGATGCCATATTGGCAGGCCGTCCAAATCTGGACTTCGGCGGTTGTCGCACGTGCGCGCTCCCTGGGTCCGGTTGTGCCTGACACAAATGGAATGGAGCAGTGGCTGAACACTGTAACGCCGTTACTGATTGTCGGTGAGCCACGGGCCGGTACCAGCCTGCTGCGGAACCTGCTGGATGGCCATCCGCAAATAACAGCACTTCCTGGCGAAGGCCTGTACATCACGCATTTGCGCCCCAAGTACCGAACCCTGCCAGGGGACAGTTACATCTGGGCGCTCGCCGGGGAGTGGGCGTTTAAGGCGGTCAATGTCGCAGAAATCCCGACCTGTTGGTTGCTGGGCCGGTCTGACGCAGCGCAGTCGCCCTATGTTGAATTTGTTCGGCGAATCGTCGGCTCCAGCCAACTGATCGCGAACCACGCCGACAACGGTCGAGACAGCATCTGGCCCGGGGCGGCGTGGGCATGGCGCCAGGTCTCGGGCGGTACAGCGCCGCTGCCGAAGTACTGGTTGGACCGATCCCCCGGACTGCAGTCCCGCCTGGGTGACGCCGACCGAATTTTGCGCAACTGGAAAACCGTACAGGTCCTTCGCTCACCTGACGCGGCGGTTCGCTCGCTGATGCAGGCGCACCGGGATTACGGACAGTACCGGATGCCGTGGCTACGCACGGTGGTCCGCCAGCGCCGTGCATTTCTGGACGCCGCAGAGTGGCAAGAACGGGCGCCCGCACGATTCCGTACCGTTCGATACGAACAGTTGGTCGCGGCACCGGACGAGACGATGGCGGAACTGCTGGCGTTTCTCGAAATCGACCCGTCTCCTGCTGTATCGCGTCCAACAGTATCCGGCCGCGATGTCAGCCCCAACACATCATTCCCTGTCCAACCGGGCAGGACGAACAAACTTCGAGAGCACGAGGAAACCCTGCCGCTGGCATTGCGACTGCTGCTGGCTGTCGTTGTTGATCCGGTTGCGCGGCCATTCGTGGCAGGCCCATGACGTACGGTCAGACGCGGCGCCAGTCAGGCCCGGAGCACCCCGATTTCCCTGGTCATCCCAATACCCAGGTTGCGGGCAGCGACCCCTCGCAATCGGGACCGCCTACTGGCATCATCGACAAATGTCATCCCGTTTTCAGCCATGGCCGACCGGTCACGCCAGTCCAGGACTCCTCGGGTCTGGTTGAGCACAAGGTCGGTGCCAAATCGTGCTGCAAACTGTCGGGCCCGCGTCGCCAGTCGGTTCTGCGCTGTCGTCGCGTCCCGATAAAACGTCAGGCCGGTGCAATACACCGTCCCTCCGGGCCGCAGGAGCGCCAGTGCCATCTGCAAACTGGCCAGAGGCCGGGACTGGAATGCCAGGCAGCGGTTGAAGATTACTGTGTCGAAGAAATTTGGCGGAAGCAGGTCCAGTCGGTCAAGATCCATCTGGATCGGAAACCAGCTGACATCGTAGTGTCGAACCGAATTCAATCCATCCATGTCATCGACGAAGTAATCAACCGCAACCACCCGATGGCCCCAATGGCACAAATGATGGGTAAGCCAGCCATTCCAGGGCCCGACTTCCAGGACAACCCGGGGCGATTCCGTCGCCAACTGTCGCCCGAAATAGGCCAGGTCACGACATCGCGGCCCCCAGACCCTGGGCTGGAATGCCGATCCAGCCTTGGGCAGATCCGGAAAACGGCTGGCGGGTACATTGTGGCGACCCGTAGCTTGCCCGTCTGCAAACTGATGGACAAGCCGCCGGGCCAGGTCCTGCCGCTTCGCATCGGTCATCAGGACCAGGGCCGCATCGTCGAAAATAAACTCGTGACCACCGGGGCACTGGAAACGGGCATCGATTGCCAGCCCGCATTCCGGGCAATCAGGCGACGGCAGCGAAACGTCAAGGCTGGGATGTTGCAATTCCATCGCGATCAGTCTATCTGGCGTTCAAACCGGTCGCGGCAGTTCCCGGCAGCGGTATGACGAGGCGAATCCTGGCCTGGCGATTCCACGCCCTTGGCGACGCCATAATTCCGGTCTACTACCTGGGTCAATTGGGCAAATTCTACCCGGACCTGCAGATCGACTACGTCTGTCCGCCAGGTGTCGCCGATCTTGCGCAGGCTTCGACGGGAATCCGTCAAACCAAACCGGTGGAATTGCGGTTTATGCGCAGTTGGCAACAGGTCATCCGATTGATCCCAAGGGTCCGGGCCTGGCGCGGCCGTTATGACATCCTGTTGGACCTGCAACACAACCGCGCCGCGTCTATCGCGTCCCGGTTTCTGGGAACGCACCAGACAGGCCGGTTCGACAGGTTCGGCCGTCTCTCAGCTGGGGAACGAACCGTAAACTGCATTCGGTCGGTCGGCCTGGACCCAGACAACAGGCTTGCCATCGAACCACGGCCGGGACTGACCCTGCTGGACACCCAGGACTCCGTTGACCAGCAGCAGGTATTGCGGCGGTTCGACCTGGATACCCGGCCATATGTCGTATTCAACCCGGCCGCAGCATTACCGACCCGGTTCTGGCCGTTGGACAATTACTGCTCGCTGCTGGATCGCCTGGATCAGTCATTGGGGTCCGAGCCAGACGTCGTCCTGCTGGGCATCAGCAAAGGGGCGAAACGACTGGAACAGCTGGCGTCCCGATTGCCTGGTCGTCGGGTCGTTAATCTGGTCGACCAGACGACACTGCTGCACGCACAACAGATCCTGGCGGGGGCGTGCGGACTGGTCAGTGAGGATTCCGGCCTGATGCACCTCGCCTGGATGAGTGGCGTTCCGACCGTGGCGATCATGGGCAATTCCCCGACCTACTGGTCCCGACCGCTGGGTCCCCATACCCGCTGGTTTGGCTCTGAACATCTGGATTGTGCATTCTGCAAAGCCGAAGCCTGTCCGTTGGGACACACCCGCTGCATCACCGATGTCACCGTTGAACACGTACTCGCGGCATGCCTGGACGTGTTTCACCGACCGCAGTAACGGACTGGACGATGGTCAGTCCGGCACGCATCGCAGATCAAAGCCGCCAGTCCCGCTGCAATGGTCAAGGTGGCAGGTCACACATCGTTCCGGGGCGCCGTCTTCAACAACACGGAACCCTGGCGTCAACCGCTGCCAGTGCCAGTCACGCCCGTCCGGGAACTCGCCGTCCTGCAGTTTCCTGACCGACGTGATCGAAACCAGGTCAGTCGGCACACAGTCCGCAAACTCGTATTCGTATTTCACAAACGCGGCTCCCGGCGCGAATCCGGTCTCGATACAGGTGGTTCCCGACACTTCCAGGACGCAGCGCTCAAAAACGTCTGCCGATTCTGTATCTGCCAGGATCTGTACGTGGCGTAGTTCATGTTCGTGACTGTGTTTGCAGCCGACGACTTCGACAAATTGGCTCTGAACCGCAGCTTCATCAACGGTGGGCACCGGCGAATCATCGGCGCACCCGATCGCAATTACCAGGAGGACCAGACCGTGCCCGGCTCGAAGTACCTTGAGGGACTGCGTTATCATGCGAATCAGGTTAGCAAACGCCCGGTTTTCCGGAGTCCTCCCGATCACCGAGCTGGCACGATGGCCCTTGTCCCTTGAAATTGATTCAGACCGTACTGAGCATTTGCCTGGCTGTTGCAGGCACCAACGGGTGTACTGGTTCAAACGATCCCGGGTGGCAGCCCGTATTCCCGATCCTGGACACCACGGTGTTCGCGATCTGGGGCAGCCAATCAAATGATGTCTGGCTGGCCGGCGCGGATGTCGGCAACGGCCCACTGGTGTTCAGATTTGACGGGAGCGGATGGAAACGTCATCCGACCGGCGCGTCCGGACATCTCTGGTGGGTTTCCGGAACCGCACAATCGATCTGGTTCTCAGGCGAAAACGGCCTGATCCTGCGACGGGACCGCCAATCGGATACGTTCGAGGCGTTTCCCGGTTTAGCTACGTCGGCAACCTTATTCGGGATCTTTCCCTTTGCCGAGGACAACGTCTGGGCTGTTGGCGGTGATGCCAACGCTAATACCGGCGCGGCATTCCAGTTTGACGGCAACAGCTGGTCCGCCGTTACCGACATGCCGGCGACGGCGTATGACGCACCGCTGTTCAAGATCTGGGGTTCATCCGCCAACGACTTCTGGGTCGTCGGTCTGGGCGGGGAAGCTTACCACTTTGCGAACGGCTCCTGGACCACCTGGCCAGTTCCAGCGGGCCGCCGGCTGCTGACCGTCCACGGGCAGGGCACGGATATTGCGGCCGTCGGCGGATTTGCCAGTGGTTTGGTCGTCAAGCTGGGCATTGGTGGGATAGCTGATCAAACGCCGGGCGGAATCGCGCAGATGAATGGTATCTGGATACCGCCATCGGGCCTGCCGTTGGCGGCGGGCAATGACGGGCAATTGTGGCAACGATTCGAAGGCGACTGGATGCCTGAGCCGGGGATTTTTGAGACAACACTGGATTACCACGCCGCCTACGTCGACGACCTGGGTGGCCGCTGGGCAGTCGGGGGGAAGATCCTGTCGGAGCCCTTCAATCAGGGGCTGGTGGTCTATCGCGGACCGGATGATGTCGCCACAGCGACGGTCCCTCAATGACTGGGGTCGCCATCCGCGCCGCCCTTATGGCGGCATTCCTGACCGCAGGATGTGCATCCGACAGCAACTGCCCGCCAACCGCCGGAACGATTTGTCCATGGGCCGGCACCGGTGAAGCGGGATTCAACGGTGACGGAATACACCGCCTGGACACCCGCCTGTACTGGCCGGTCGACCTGACTTTTTCCCGTGACGGCCACGCTTACGTCCTGGACTGGAACAATCACCGCGTCCGGCGAGTGGACAGCAACGACCGGCTGGAAACCGTGATTGGTACCGATTTTATTGGCGACGGTCCTGCCGACTTGTCTGACCTGTCGCCCCCGGGGGCCCCGGGCACGTCCATCAACCTGAACCACCCTACGCAGGTGCTCGACTGGACCGCCGACAAGATGCTGCTGGTGTCATGGCACAACCACAAATTGCGGTCCTGGGATCGCGCTACGGGCCTGGTCCAGGTGATCTGTGGTGCCGGACCCGGATTTGATGGTGACGGTCCAGTCGGACAGGCGTTATTGAACCAGCCGTCGGCGGCACGGTTCGGCCCGGACGGCAGGCTATACATCCTCGACCAGCGCAACCAGCGAATCCGCGCCATCGATACGTTTTCCGGCAGCGGCACAATCACGACCGTGGCGGGCAATGGAATCAGCGGTTTTTCCGGTGACGGCAGCGCGCCAACCACGGCCACGGTCAACTTTCCGACCGGCACCAACCCACCCCCGGCTGGCGCCCTGGATTTCGACGGCGACGGTCGGCTTTATTTTGCGGACACCCTTAATCACCGGGTGCGTCGAATCGACTGGAAAAACAATGTCATCGAAACCGTACTTGGTGACGGCAGTACATCTGTCTTGAACAATCCGCGGGACGTCGAGACCGGACCGGACGGCCGCATCTATGTTGTTGACGAACTGAACCACCGGATCCTGGCCCTTCGCCCCGGAGACCTGTCGCCAGAGGTCGTTGCCGGCAACGGCACCGTGGGCAACGACGGCGACGGCGGACCGGCGACCCTGGCCACCCTCAATCGTCCGGCCGGTATCGCTTTTGATACGGATGGCAACATGTATATTGCCGATGCGTACAACCACCGAATCCGGGTGGTCTATGGAGTCGCACGATGAAACGTCAGTATTTTGTTCAGTTGCTGGCGGGCCTGATTGCCGCCACGATTACCGGATGCGGTGATTCCGGACCACGGGCCTGCGTCCCGGTCAGCGGCAATATCTGCTCCATTGCCGGGACCGGTGTCGCCGGCCTGACCCCCGACGGACTGGATCCCCGGAAAACCGAGCTGTACCTGCCCCAGGACCAGACCATCGGGCCCGATGGCAACCTGTACATCCTGGACTGGAACAACCACCGGATTCGCGTTATTCGCGACGGTGTCGTCGAAACGGTTGTCGGCACGGGGCAGCTGGGTGATGCCCCGGACGGCCCGGCGCTGGCGGCCAGCCTGAATCATCCAACCCACGTGGCGTTTGCGGCAGACGGCAGCATGATCATCGCCGCCTGGCATAATTCGAAAATTATTCGCTATGATCCGACACGGCAGACAATTGAAACCATCTGTGGTGATGGCAGCCGCGCCTTCAACGGCGACGGCCGCCCGGCAACGGCGACGGTCCTGGATCTTCCGGTTGCGACAGCCGTCCGGTCGGACGGGGGGATCCTGATTTCCGACCAGGCCAACCAGCGGATCCGTCTGTTGGATGCCACCGGAACCGTAACCACCGTCGCCGGCACGGGCACCCCCGGTTACAGCGGTGACGGGGCCAGTGCGGTATCGGCCCAGATCAACCTGCCGGTCAGCCAGTCAGCGCCGCCAGCGGGGCGAATTGAACTGGCCGCTGACGGCAGCATCGTCCTGGCAGATTCACTGAATCATGTGATTCGCTGGATCGATCCGAACGGAGTCATCACGACTGTGGCAGGCACCGGGGCAGCCGGGACGGGCGGCCCCACAGGCAGCGGGACATCGATTGCGCTGAACACACCCGGCGATGTCGCCGTTGCCGCAGATGGCACCGTGTTCATCGCTGATACCCTCAACAGCTGTGTCCGCCGTCTGGACCCGGCAGGACAAATGACGACCGTTGCCGGCCAATGTGGCCAAACCGGTTTTGCCGGGGACCACGGTCCGGCGGCCCAGGCGCTGCTGGACCGGCCATACGGTGTGGAAGTCGCCACGGACGGCACCCTGTACATCGCCGACAGCCACAACCACCGCATCCGGGTGGTCCATCCGTAGCGTCTAACC